>QIAP01000025.1 GCA_003225075.1 Acidobacteriota bacterium
AGGGCCGGGTTGACGCAAGCACGCTGGCGGCTCTGGAACGCGTGCGCCCCTCGGGCCGGAAGTTGGTGTTGGTTACCGGCCGCCGTCTCCCTGACCTGAATTGTGTCTTCGACAGGCTGGATCTTTTTGACCTGGTCGTAGCTGAAAATGGAGCCCTGCTTTATCGGCCTGACTCCGGCGAGGAAGAGCTCCTCTGTGAGCCCCCTCCCGAAACATTTCTTGCTCGCTTGCGTGAACTTGCAGTGCCGTTCTCGGTCGGCCAGGGGATTGTCGCCACGTGGGAACCTCACCAGGACGTTGTACTAAAAGCGATCCACGACCTCGGCGTCGAACTTCATGTCATTTTCAATAAGGGTGCCGTGATGGTGCTCCCTTCCGGCGTGAATAAGGGAACCGGCCTGAAAGCTGCGCTGGAAGAACTGGGCGTCTCGTCGCACGATGTGGTCGGCTTTGGGGACGCAGAAAACGATCACGCATTCTTAGCTACCTGCGGGTGCGCTGTGGCGGTTGCCAATGCACTGCCCGCGCTAAAGGAACGAGCGGACATTGTGACCAGGGCGACACATGGAGCGGGTGTGGCGGAGGTATTGCAGGAGTTGCTTAAAGATGATCTCGCCGGATTCAATCCTGATACGTTTCGTCAGGCGATTCTGGAGTCAAGGAAAAGGAAATGAGAATGGGAACTTTCTCGGCCTTTGTTCGCTTGTCTGTGACGATGCGACCATTGACCGAATGAAGGGGTGAGCGCTCTTCCGCAAAGTTAAAGGTGCCGGGTTAGAGCCATGGGGAGGATGCGCGCCCGAGACTTTCCTCGCGGAGCAGACGGAGAATCAGCCTGGCATCGTCCAACGCCTCTTTTTCAAAGCGCTGGGCGCGCGATTCCTCGGCATGCCCCTGAATGGCACTATAGGCTTCTTCGATACGCTCCAATTGTCTAGTTGGATTGGTTTCGAGGAGTGCTGCTCTATATTTCTCGATCCAGGTTTGTTGTTTGTCGAGCACGGATCAGTCTCCATCGCACGTGAGTCGGCGCGAATCCAGGACATGGCGTCAAAAGCGTTTCTGCGGACGAAATCACATCTGATGTCACCCGAAAACGGCCGTTGCTATACGGTTTATCTCTTAATCATGAGCCCGAGTAAATACAGTAAATTCTGTAGAACCCGGCCACCAGAGCCGGTCTCCGGCCGGTTGTTTGTCCATCAGCTTTCATCAGCGAACCTGCCATCGCGCGGTCAACTCACTAAACGTTCCGGCAAAATCGAGGGAGGACCATCAGTCGCAGTTGCGGAAATGACGGTCGGAACTGAGATCTGAACGATGTTGTTCCGCACCGCATACAAAACCAGTTCGCTGACCGAGTGAAAATTTAGCTTGGACATTATGTTGCTGCGATGGGTTTCTGCCGTTTTTACGCTGAGGCTAAGGATCGATGCTACCTCTTTCGTGCTTTTTCCTTCAGCCAGCAATTGCACCACTTCGCGTTCGCGGGCGGTCAGACCCGGCCGCGTAACTTCTGAGTCGGCCTGCTTTTCCTCGGGCTTGAGATAACCTTTCAAAACCATCTCCGCCACTCGCGAGGTAAAAAAGGTGCGGTTTTCACGCAGTGCCTCAACCGCCGCGATGAGATCGTGGGCAGCATCAGATTTGAGAACAAATCCGCGAGCGCCGGCTTCCAACACCGCTTTCACCACTTGCTCTGTTTCGTAGATTGTGAGGATAAGTATCCTTTGCCGCGAATTACGGGCAAGAATCTGGCGGGACGCATCCAAGCCGTTTAAATTGGGCATGCCAATGTCGAGAATCACCAAATCAGGCTTTAATTGCTTTTCCATTTCGACGGCCTGCCGTCCATCAGTGGCTTCGCCACAGACCTGCCATGTAGGATGGGATTCCAGCAGTACTCGGATACCATGGCGCACAACCTCATGATCATCGGCGATCAAGATGCGAAGTGTTGGCATAACGCTCTCCTCTCAACAAAACGTCCCGGCACTCACACGAAATCCCGCACGACCTTCCCGCGCGCTTGTCCGATTCTGTAGGTTGTGGGAATGTTGGCAATAATAATGACTCTCAAACTCGCGCCACCGAAGATAATCATCCACAACGAGGACAGCCACCACCACAGCGCACCGCTTTCTGTAGTCAGAAAAGTTACTCTGGACGACACTCCTGCACAATTAGGCTGTTTCCAACCCGCGACCGTGAAAAAGGCTTATTAAAGTTGTAGGTAAACACCCTAATGGGAATTAGGAAAACTGCTCGGTTACGGCCTTAGCGGACGACATTTCCGGTGTTTAAGGGCGGACAAGCCCCAAGCGAATTGCATACCTGACCAGTCCGGCGGTCTCGTGCACATCCAGTTTTTTCATGAGCCGAGAGCGGTGGGCGGACGCGGTTTTTACGCTGATTCCGAGTTGCCCAGCGACCTCCTTTGTCGACTTGCCCTCAGCAATGAGTTGCAGCACTTGTCTTTCCCGCGCACTGAGGCCCGCAGAAACGGGCTGGAGTCCACTCCGATATGCCTGGATGACGGCTTGCGATACTTCAGGGCTAAAGTAAGTCATGCCTTGAGACACCTGACGGATAGCCTCGATCAATTCCTTAGCGGCTTTGTTTTTTAAAATGTAGCCGGCAACGCCAGCCTGTAGCGCCTCCAGCGCGTACTGGTCTTCTTTGTACATGGTCAGGATGATTGTCTTGGTCTTCGGGGAAATGCGCGTGATTTCACGAGATGCTTCCACGCCGTTCAGCAGTGGCATGGAGAGGTCTAGCACGGCGACCTGCGGCTTGAATTGTTTTGCCAGCCGGACAGCTTCCTGCCCGTCAGCTGCCTGGCCAATCACTTGAAAGCCTTCGCGCTCCAGCAATGCCCGAATGCCTTCTCGCACTAACTCGTGATCATCCGCAAGTAGGATTCGCACCGGCATTTAATTTGCCCAGGGCAGACGGATCATCAACTCGAAGCAACACGGACCCAACTTCAGCTCGGTTGTCTGATGGAGTTGAAGCCCATCATGTTGAGCCTTTAGGGAGCCAGGAAGGATCTTTAATTTTATGGAGTAAGCCTCCCGATCTTTCATCATGCTCGGTTTGGGCTACGGTTCTCGCGGCTATGTTGCGCAAGATCATAGCATAGACTCGGAAGACACTTTCCGCCGGAGCAGCGGTCGAACGGAAGCTCGCGAGGGACGTAGCGCACGTTTGCGCGAACCTGACCGTGCCCTCATAGACTAGTTCTCGCGAGTACAACCCCCGCATTTGCAGTGCTCATGCCGGATGAAAAATGGGAATGGCATCATTGGTGACAGAAGACTATGATCAGTCCTTGGGGCCCTGTGGAGTCCCATACCCTTGCATTGTGCGTGGCCAGCCCTTCTACTAGTGACTTTCGCTTTTCTCCAACAACCCGCAGTGGCGCAACCATCAAGTGGCGAGCCGCTCTCGACCCCTGCTCTGCTGAGTGTAGAGAAGGTAGTTGCGAACCTGGTCCGGATGAATTCACAGCGTGCTCAGGCGCTGCGCTCCTATCAGGGCCTCCGAACTTACCGGGTTGAATATCGAGGCTTTCCCAGCAGCCGAAGCGCAGAGATGGTGGTCGCGATAACCTACCACGCGCCTGGCACAAAAGAATTCACTATTGAATCTGCCACTGGTTCGAAGCTGATCATCGACAAAGTGTTCAAGAAAGCCTTGCAGAGCGAAAAAGAGGCATTGGAAACGGAGAACCAGGAGCGAACCGCACTCAATAACGATAACTATATTTTCCGTATGGTGGGGTATGAAGCGCTGTCCGGCAATGCAAGGTATGTGCTGGTCGTGGAACCGAGAACGAACAGCAAGTTCCTCTATCGCGGCAGAATCTGGGTGGACGCCGCGGATTTTGCAGTGACACGAATTGAGGCGCAGCCCGCGAAAAACCCTTCATTTTGGATCAAGAATACTGAAATCGAGCAGATTTATTCCAAGGTCAATAATTTCTGGCTACCCGCTCACAATCACAGCGTTACCTCCATCCGACTGGGAGGCCACGCCGATTTCACCATTGACTACGGGAGTTACCAAATCACCGACGCGGCCCAACTGAATGATTCCAGCAACGACCGGGTGAAATCTCAGAGGTGAAGTACTCTGCCATTGTGGGAGCGCCCGGATTCAACAGAAGCAGTAGCACTAAATCACGAGACCTTCAGTTGAATTGGGTGATCTTCCACAGGGCACGTCCGCACGCAACCAAAAGAACCAGCATCGTAGCGGAAAGTGCCGTAATAGCGGTCCAATTTAGCGTCATCTCGGGAATGCGAGCCTCAACCGCGAGAGCAATGAAGATTGCTGTAGCCACCGTGACGATTACCCAGTCCCGCCAGCTACGTTGGTGACGAACATCCCGCACGCCATCGGCATCTCGGCCGGCTATGCCTGCCTGCAAGTACTTCTGATCGACGGCGTAGCGATCGCCCTCCCGTGTGGCGGCTTCCTGCCAGCGCACATGTTCTCCCGAGTTGACTGAAGACAGCGCGATCGCTGCGGCGCCTCCCACCATTGCGAGCGATCCCACTACGACGTGCGCGTACAATGACGAGTTTCGTCCTCGCAACTCACCAAACACCAGAATGCCCCACAGCAGACCCCACAACTGGTTCGTATTGGACAAAGGAATGCCTCGACTTATTCCCACGTACTTCGCGGCGTATTGTTGAAAGATGTCCCCGACGACCCAAACGAAACCGCCCAACATGAGCCAGAACAACACACTCTTTGCATTAACGAGTTCCTGCCAAAGAGGCGACGGTCCACCGCTGTAGCTGAGGGCCAGCGCAAGCATCATACCCAGTTCGCCAATGGTGAAGAACGCGACAAATGAAAGCGGGTTCATGCCGGTAAGGTAGGCTTTGCGGTAAGGGATATACATTGTTCCCCACAAGATTCCTGCGCCTACCGCCGCAAAAATTCCGTGCGCCCAATTTGGCGCAGAAAGTTGGGTCGCCGATGTCAGCGCGAGTAGGATCGCGCCACCAAACATCAGAACAGCGCCGCCAATTACGCCGAACCAACGGAGCCCGCCTGCGCCCCGCAACTCATTGAAGAAGACAAATCCCCAAATGATGCCAATCAGGCTATTCGTGTTCCAGAGAGGAAAAGCTATGCTCAATCCGATATCGCGGATGGCAAATATAGTCATGGTGTTGGCGACCGCCCACAGACAGCCGGCGAGAATTCCCCAAACAACCAGGTGGGGCGCGTGTCGCATATCGGTATACATCTGCGCCGTACCACGAACCAACGCCGGTACGCTCCATCTCGCCAGGAAGACGCCCATAACCATCAGTAGCGACACAACCACGGGAGAGACTCCCACTTTCACCAGCTTCGTTGGCGCTTCTGCAGCCCCGAGCCACGCTCCTGCACTGAAGCCGCAGAGAATACCGAGGATCTGGAGACTGCGCAAACGCGCCGCTTCCGTGGACGAGGAAAGTGTCTCCATAGTCGCGAGGGGCCCGCTTCCGGTTAGCTGATCCAACGGAGTACCAGCAGTCCTGCCAGCAAGACGACAAGCGGAATCCAAAATTGAATGTCCCCAAAGATGACGATCCACCAGTTCGCAGGACGACTTTTTGAAGTCTCTAGGCGCATTATTTCTCCATCCAAAACTTGCAGGTCCAAACTTGCAAGGTTTGGCAATGCCGGTACAAGTTAGACGAGATCGGGCCTAAAAGCAAAGACTCTCGCCGCCTGTCTCATAGTAGGAGTCTTCGCCGACTAACGACGTGGCGGGCGGGGACGGAGTTGAACTGCGGACGTCAGCCTTGCCTCGGGATGCCAGTTACGCCTTCCACCCATCGCTCCTGAATCCACTCTCCGCGCGACTCCTACATGCTTAATCGTGGGACGCGGGGGTTGGCCGTCATCGACCTTTTGTTTTGACACATGCAATCAACGCTCGATTTCCACGAACATCGAGTGCGCTCGCCTGGAACCCGGCGTTGTCGATAATTTTCAAGTTCTCTTGCAAGGTCAGAGGCGAGTCGCCCTGCTCGTCGAGATATTGCTGATGTTCGGGAAATGATTGTCCCTCGTCAATTGAGCTTGAATAAACCCTCTCCTGCTTCTTCCACACCGACTGATAGCAGGAGAATGAGTCCGCCCCCGGCACAGCGATTCTGTCGAGGAAAAAAAAGAAGCCTGGGTTAGCGAGGACTTTGTACACCCAGGACATCACATTCCGCTGGCTTTCCGGCTGCAGGTTATGAATCGTCTGCACCGAGAATGCAATCCGGTAATCCCTTTTGGGGAGTTTCGCAGCTTGGGTATTGCAAAGATCATGTTGCACGGTAACAAATTGTTTCTCCCTGCCTGCCAGGCGCTTAACGGCCATGGCGATCATGGCGGGTGAATAATCGACTCCAACAACCGAGGCTTCCGGCACTCGCTGGAAGAGTTGTTCCTCAACCAGGCCGGAGCCGGACCCGATGTCAAGAATTGTCGAGCCGGGAGTGAAATGGTCGGCGATCAGGCTAAGCAGCAGATCAACTTGCTCACCTCGCAGCGGATTTCCAGAAAGAGGATCGCTGTCCCAGTTCGAAGTCCGACTTGGATTGAGCCATATATCGCGCATATTTGGTGGCAGAGAGACGCTCGCCTTCAAGGCCGCCGTGACCTGACTTCGGATTGGACGTCACCTAGTGCTAGTTGCAACACTTCCGCCAAATGAAGTGCTTTCCGCCCCGTGGTCTGCAGTATCTGCTCTCGACAGCTGAAGCCATCGGAAATAATCAAGGTTTCTGGCGTGGCCTGTCGAACGGCGGGCAGCAAGACTCGCTCTCCAACGGCTAATGACACATTGTAATTGTCCTTTTCAAACCCAAATGCGCCTGCCATGCCACAGCAGCCAGAATCCAGCGATTGCAGATCAACTCCCACCTTCCGCAGCAGCGACTCTTCATCTTTCATCTTCATTATTGCTTTGTGATGGCAATGGCCATGAAGCAGCACTTTCTTTGACAACTGTGGAGGGCAGAAGCCAGGCGCGTGGTGTTCGAGAAATTCGCTAAGGAGAAAAGTTTGGCTTCGCAACCGCGAGGCACGAGGATCTGCTGGAAATAAATTCCGCAATTCATCACGAAAGACTGAGGCGCAGCTCGGCTCCAGGACGACCATGGGAATGCCACTGTCAATCTGCTTGCGCAGCACGTGCATCACGTTTTGCAAGTATCGCTTGGCTCGATCCAACATGCCGAAGTCATACAGCGGACGTCCGCAGCACAGGTGCTGACGTGGGACGATTACCTTAAACCCTGCGTTTCGGAGTACATCCACCGCAGCCCGGCCAGTTTCCGGATGAAAATAATTATTAAACGTATCTGGCCACAGAATGACTTCCTTCTGGGTCGGCCTCGACAAATCTGGTTCGATCCCGCTCTCACCTTCCAACCCCGGAACTCGGGCCCTCTCCGCCCATTTTTGAAAACTCAACTCACTAAATTCAGGTATCTGCCGCTGCTTCGCAAATTTCAGGACTTTCCGCAGAAGGAGGCTCATCCCCGGGGCATGGTTAACAAAATTCACTAGCCGTGGCGCGAAAGATGCAAGCCGTGCCCAGAGATCAATCATGCCAAAAGCATAAGCGTGCAGCGGACGGCTCTTCCTTTCGTAGTAACACAGGTCGAGCGATTTCTTGACATGTTCATCCTGCCAATCATTGCCCAGCACTTCACCTTGGAGCAGTTCAAAAAGCATATGCGCGCGGCCACGGGTACTGTGCTCCTCCTCCAACGTGACCATGTAGCTGGGACACATCGAACCTCCGTCACTTTTCCGGCACGCTCCCAATCCAATGCATCGCAGCGTCGCTTTCGCGAAAGAGCCGTCATCATCAGGAAATTTGAAATGAGTCTGTGGCTTGAGTGGCTTGTAGTCGATTCCCAAGCGCAGGTTTTCTGTGGGGACGTATGCCTCAACGACCTTGTGAGGATTTAGTTTATTGTCGGGATCCCAAACCGCTTTGAATTCACGGAAAGCAGTCATTAATTCCGTCCCGAACATTTTGGGCAGCAACGCACCCCGAGATTGGCCGTCGCCATGCTCACCGGAGAGTGATCCTCCGTAGCCAACCACCAAGTCAGCCGCCCGCTCTACGAACTCACCATATTTACGGATGCCAATCTCGCTCTCCAAATCAAAACTTACGCGCATGTGGATGCAACCATGCCCAAAATGTCCGTAGAACGAGCCTCGATAGTTGTATTCATTCATCAACTTCCGGATGTCGCGTAAGTACGCTCCCAGTTTTTCCGGGGCGACGGCCGCGTCATCCCATCCTTCCCACTCGAGTGGCGCCCCGGGCGCAAAGGCGGCTGCGCGCGGACCCGCTTCGCGGAGATGCCAAACCGCTTTAGTTTCAGCTTTCGAGTAAAGCCGGCTGGTCGGCGGATCGCTGACTTGCTTTAATCGCTCAATCAGCTTCAAAGCTTTGTCTTGAGAATGCAGCGGATCATCTGATCCGAACTCGACCAGAAGAATCCCCCTCCCCTCAGGAAGTAGCTCAAGGTTAGGCGCTCCCTTCTTTCGAAGACCGTCGACAATACTTCCTTCAAAGCCTTCCAGCCCGATAGGTTCGAATTCCAAGATCTCGGGAACGTGATCCGCCGCCACAAATGCATCTGGGTAACCGAGTCCTACCAGAGTTCGGTGTTGCGGACTGTGGATTAAAGAAAGCTTTGCCTCAAGGACGACGACGCAAGTGCCTTCCGTCCCCACCAGAGCCCGTGCGACGTTGAATCCTCTCTCCGGAAGCAATTCGTCGAGGTTGTAGCCGGAGACGCGCCGAGGAATCCGGGGGAATTTCGCGCGTATCAGATCGCCATACTGATCCCGAATTACCTGCAGCTTGCCGTAGATCTGACCCCGACGGCTGCCCTCCTGAACAATAAGATTAAGATCGCTTTCTGGGGTTGGTCCGACTGTAAGTTGCGTGCCGTCGTAGAGCAGAATGCGCAACTCTTCAACATTGTCGACAGTCTTCCCGCCGAGTAAGGAGTGAGTTCCGCAAGAATTATTTCCGATCATGCCACCGATCGTGCATCGATTGTGAGTCGAAGGATCGGGCGCGAAAGTCAATTGATGGATTTCGGCCTGGTTTCGGAGAGTATCCAATACAACTCCCGGCTGAACCCTCGCAATTCTTTTGTGGGGATCGACCTCGAGGATCCGGTTCATGTACTTGGTAAAATCGAAGACGACCGCGACATTGCAGCATTGTCCGGCTAAACTCGTCCCGGCACCGCGAGCCAGAATAGGCGCACCGTACTTCTTGCACACCCCTACCGCTGCAATAACGTCATCGGCGTCAAGTGGGACTACCAATCCGATAGGAATTTGACGGTAGTTTGAAGCGTCCGTTGCATACAACGCGCGACTTCCGCGATCAAAGCGTACTTCGCCACGAACCTCGCGCTTTAAGTCGGTTTCAAGCTCGCGTGCCTGTGGAAAGGAATCAACTGGCTTGGCGTGCGAACTCAGCGGTAATGGAATAAGCGAGGACAAATGTTCTGAGGTCTGGCCGGATCCGGCCGGTTCGAAATTAACCTGCCGGTTGTTTCGCCGCAGTAAATGAGCCACCGGCGAGTCCCTCTCCCGCCTTCATCCAAAACGCCATGATGGAGCCGAAAAACAGCAGGCCAATGTTGCCAAGGAACGGCAACTCCCAATTTCCAGTTTTGTCGATAATGTATCCGAAGATCAGCGGAGAAATGATGGCAGCGAGCGCCGATCCAGTGTTCATGAGACCGCTGGCGGAACCAGAAAACCGGGGCGCGATATCCATCGGGATGGCCCACATCGGCCCTATGGTGAACTCGGCAAAAAAGAACGCCATGCTTAGACAGATGGCAGCCCAGGTAAGATTGTGCAAGAACAGAATCGGCACCATGAAAGCCAGCGAGCTAAGAAATCCCAAAACCACAAGGTTGCGGCGCGCCTTATTCAAATCGCGCGTTTTGCTATAGATGTAATCGCTCACAATCCCGCCTAGCGCGTCACCGACAACGCCAGCAAAGAAAACACCGCCGGAGAAGAGTGCTGACTTTTTCAAATCGAGATTGTAGCTATGGAGAAAGAACAAAGGTATCCACGCCAGGTAGAGCCAAAGCGTCCAGCCGTAACAAAAGTACACCAGCGTCACGGGAAGCATGCGCCGAGCTAAGCGGCGCCAGGGTACCGGATCTTTTTTTCTCTCTTTCCGCAAAGCATATCGTGGCAACACTTCCAGTTCTGCTGGCGTGATCCCGGGATGCTCACCGGGATCGTCCCGGAAGTACCAGACCCACGCTGCTGCCCAAGCCAGGCTGATGATCCCGAGGATAATGAACGATCCCCGCCACGTGACCAGCGCAATCAGCCAAGCGACTAGAGGCGGCGTCAGCGCGTTGCCCAACCGCGCACTGGAATGCGTGATTCCCTGAGCGAACCCACGCTTCCCTTCCACTGTCCAGTCAGACATGGCTCGGGTAGCCGTGGGAAAGGTGGCGCCTTCTCCAAAGCCGAGCATCACTCGAGCGAAGAGCATGGCGGCCAGGCTGCCTACAAATCCCGTCAGCAAAGTTGCAGTTGCCCAAATCAGTGCCGAGACCGTTAGCGTCAGACGCGCGCCGAAACGGTCGCTTACCCACCCTCCAATGATCTGGAAGAACAAATAAGGATAGGCAAATGCGGAAAAAACCAGTCCCACCTGGGCGTTGTTGAGATGGAGATCTTGTTTGAAAACCGAAGCCGCTGTGCTCACGTTCACTCGATCGATGTATGTGATACCGTACATGAAACAAATCAGAACCAGCACCTTCGTGGTCGCGGAAAGCCTTCCTGTGTGTGTCGTGGACAATTTGAGCGCTGTGCTCATCGGTTAGGTCCTTTCCGGCGCATCTTAATCTCTGCAACGAACACAGGAGGCGTTACTTGCCCAGCATCACCGGCTCAGCCTTCGTTTTTGTTTGGACCAGGCATTCCAGAGCGCCCATAACCCCGCCTTCCTTATGGGGTACGCCCGCCAACCTGAGGCCCATCTCGATTCCACTCAGGGTTCCGGCCAACATCAAATCGTTAAAGCTGCCGAGATGTCCGATCCGAAAGACTTTGCCGGTAAGCTTCGAAAGCCCGGCTCCTATCGACATATCGAAATTCTCAAGAATGACGTTGCGTAGTTGGTCGGCGTCGTGACCCTTCGGCATAAAGGCCACTGTCACCGAGCTCGAGTACTCGCGAGGATTTTCACAGACGATTTCCAAATCCCAGGCCCGCACCGCGGCACGAGCCGCTTGAGCGTGACGATCGTGTCTGCGAAAAACGTTTGGCAATCCTTCTTCTTGAAGCATCAACAGGGCTTCTCTCAAGCCGTAGAGCATATTGGTGGCCGGAGTAAATGGGAAAAAACCTGTTTGGTTGGGCTTCAACATCTCCTGCCAGTCCCAATAGGATCGCGGCAGTTTGGCTCGCTTGTTGGCCGCGATGGCCTTTTCCGAAATAGCGTTAAAACTTATCCCTGGCGGCAGCATGAGACCCTTCTGCGACCCGGCGATGGTGACATCCACTTCCCATTCGTCGTGACGGTACTCGGTGGACGCTAGAGAAGAGATCGTGTCAACGATCAGCAGCGCCGGATGGTGGACGTTATTCATGGCGCGGCGAACTTCGGAGATCCGGCTGGTCACTCCGGTTGAGGTTTCATTGTGAACGACCATGACCGCTTTGAAATTATGCTGTTGGTCCGAAGCCAGGCGTGACTCCAGTTCCGCAGCCGATGCGCCACTGCGCCAGTTGCCTGGGACATACTCCACGTCGATGCCGAATCTTTCCGCAAGTTGACGCCATAGCAGCGAAAAATGGCCGGTCTCAAACATCAGCACACGGTCACCGGGAGAAAGGGTATTCACTATGGCTGCTTCCCAGGCGCCGGTACCCGACCCCGGATAAATAATCACTGGCCCGGTTGTCTGGAAAACCGGACGAATGTTTTCCAGAACTTCCATCCCCAATTTCGCGAACTCCGGGCCTCGGTGGTCAATCACGGGACGATCTATGGCCCGTAAGACTCGATCCGGAACATTGGTTGGACCCGGTATTTGGAGGAAATGGCGACCAGTATGAATCATGACGGTTTTAAGACTCTAGCTTCCTTTCGGTAATTTTCCACAACTCAAGCCGGCAGCGGCTTTCCAGTAGTCTCTTCTCCAAAAGGCAGGAGCGCTAGTCCGAGCACAAATGCGACACTGGTAAGCGCCACAGGAATACCGATACTATGAAAATGCGAAACACCCGCACCGACTAAAAACGTAATTCCGGCCCCAACGAAGCGTCCAATCGAGATCGCAAGTGCAAAAGCGCTAGCCCGGCATTCGGTCGGATACTGCTCTGGCAGCCATAGCGTATACATCGCAAAATTGGCGCCACCAAATCCCAGAAAAGGTAAACAAGTGATGAAGGCCGAGAGCGCACGGGTGGGCAGGTAAAACGCATAGCCAAAAGCCAGCGGAATAAACACCAGCATCACAGCAAAGTACAACGCAAGCGTTGCCCTGCGGCCCAGCCTTTCTGCAAAAACAGGTAATACAATGCAGCCACAAATCGTGCCAAGCGACAACAACATGGTGGCGTACGAAGACAGCCGAGCGGCTTCTACCGGGCTCAGCCCAACTCTCGATGCGAGGTTAATTATGGCGGACGGCACATACACGACACCCGCCCACAAACCAACAATCGAGACCAATACATACAAGCAATTCAAGATCGTCCGTCGCCGATATGTTGGCGAGAAAAGCATGAAAAATGACCGAGCCACTGACCATGTCTTGATCTGTTCTACCTTGTCGATCCAGCGGTTCGGCTCGGTTACTCCGTAACGGATGAAACCTATCAGAAGAGCCGGCGCCCCACCCACCGCAAACATCGCCCTCCAACCGTATTTAGCTCCCACGACATAGTTCAGCAAAGCAGCCAGAAAAAATCCAAAATAATATCCGGTGTGCATCAAGCCGGCGCCCATCTTGCGACGACTTTCTGGCCATTCTTCTGCAACAAATGTTCCTCCCATGGCCCACTCGCCCCCAATGCCGACGCCGGCCAGCAGCCGAAACGCCGCCAGCTGCCAAACTCTGGTGGCAACAGCGCCGAGAAAAGTGAACAGTGAGTACCACGCGATTGTGATCATCAGGGTACGAACGCGACCGAATCGGTCGGCCAAAGGTCCCCAGAGAAATGCCATTCCCCAGCCGACAAGAAAAAGCGCAAACAGCAAGCCACCATATAGACCTTCGTTGGCAGGAGTGTCGGGGATTCCGGATCGTGGTAGCAATTCGCGCAATGCGGGCACCATCACGAGGGCGTAGATGAATGAATCCATTCCATCGAGGGCCCAACCGCCCCATGCAGCCCAAAACCCGCGAATCTGGTTGCCGTTGAGAGGTTCGCGCGACGAAGCGACCATCAGCTCTTTTGGAGAAGCTGCCAATACCATTCCCGCACACCCCGTTACTCGCGATTCGACGGTTTTCGCCGGTCCGGCATGATACTAGTTCTTTTCCAATTTCACGAGCCTTTCCAGGCGACTCGCCTGCTTCATTGCACCTCAAAAACCTGGACTTTCGCGACCTCCGATCCCTTTTTTGAAACTCCGGCTTTGCAAACTGCAACATACAAGCGGTTTAATTCGGGGACAAACAAAGATGTTTGTCCGCCGACTGAGCTGGGGATTTTTGCCAGTAATGCATACGTGTCGGGATCTTTTTGTTCGTAGACCATCAGATGGCCTTCACGTGTCGAGACATAAATCCGTTTGCGGGCAACGTCAAAAAACATATCGTCGGCTCCGGTCACGGCCGGCAAACTCGTAATCTGTTTCCCGTTCTCCGAATCCATCACCACGAACTGGGGAGGTGTACGAGTCACCAGGAAAAGTCGGTGATTAGGCTCGTCCAGCGCGATTGTGACATTTTTTTCGCTACCGGTGACTGGCCATTTGGTAATTACGGCGCGCTTCTCGCGATCGATGACCAATACCTGACTATGCGCGGTGTCACTCACAAACATCCGCGGCCCCGACGTTTCCAGGGCCATGGCTTCTAAAATGGGAGACTCAATCCGGATGTCCCCTAAATGCTTGTCTTCCTTTGTATCGGTGATAGCAAGGTTGGAGTAGTCCAGATGGGCGTCCTTGCCACCCGCCGCAACGTAAAGATAACCTGACCCTGGGTCGAAAACGGCAGAGTCGGCGCCTTCCAGCAGCTTGGCAGAATCCATTGGCTTGTAAGAATCACCCTTCAGGAATTTCACTTCACCCGCACCGCCATCCACCACCAGCAGCTTATTTGAATCGGGAAGATACCTCACGTTGTGCGGTTCACCAAAGCCGCCGATACTGTGAATTCGGGTGTTCGATTTCAGATCAAACACTTCGACGCTTTGATGATCTTCAGCGGTAAGGAATAGACGATTCCCTTTGAGGTCAATACCGAAATGATCGAAATCTCCCTCAATGTTGGGCAAGAGAATTGTCTTCACCAGTCGCAGGGGAGCTTTCTCCGCAGCGATTTTGGCTTTTGTACCATGCGGCTTCTTCCCAACCGAATTCTCGGCTGCACTGGTGCCTACTAAACCAAAAACCAGCGCCACAAAGAGTACAAAAGCATTGTCCACACGATCCTCCTGGAAATTCGAAGACGGGTTCATTCAGGCTCGCGCTCCCGGGTAGGCGCGATGGCTGCCGGACGCGAGTAAGAGCGGCAACAAGCGCATGACTATAGCCATGGCACATTAAGACATTCTGAATCCAATATGAAATGGCATTCAGAGTAACGTCCCCGCGCCCATTGATTCGCGGAGAAAAGTTGGAGCTATTATTTGAACCGAGGGCAAAGGAAGGTGTTAGGCCCCCGTAGCTCTAACGCGATTTCTTTCGCCTCGACAAAGTAACCGGTTCTTTGAAGGCATGCCGCTGCTTCTTGCTTCGGGCCACTTACAGGCTTGCAATTGATCCATGTTTCGCGAAGTGTGTAGACGCTTGAATCTCCCTTTCGCGCTGGCCGTCGGAGCGCTCTTACTCTCTTCCCCTTGGACAGGAGCACAGGTTGCTGGCCTTCATGGCACGATCACAGGCCCCTCTGGTGCACCAGTTCCCAATGCCCGCATCTCAATCAAAAACCTGGATACAAACAACACTACGGCTATCACCGCCGATGTACGCGGCTCCTATTCCTCGTCCGACCTTCCGCCGGGGAATTATTCAGTCACAGTTTCTATGACGGGATTCTTGGACGTGACTGCTTCTATTGCGGTCACAGTCGGAAAACAGAGTGTGCTTAACTTCACCCTGCAATCTGCTAACAATCAGCCTGGTCATAAGACGCCTGCCACATCCTCTATGGGTGGCGTGGTGAGTTCGGAAACGGTTCGCGACATGCCAGTTAACGGGCGAGACTGGACGCAGGCAGCCACACTTCAGGCGGGGGTCTCCTCCGTTCGCACCCAGCCCGACGCCACGAATACCAGTTCTGGCCGCGGACAGCGCGGCTTTGGAGCTCAGATCAGTGTGTCGGGCGGACGCCCCCAACAAAACAATTATCTGCTGGACGGCATCACGATCAACGATTACGCGAATGCCGCGCCGGGCAGCGTCTTGGGGCTCGATTTGGGTGCGGACGCCGTGGAGGAATTCTCGGTCGTAACCAGCAACTATCCTGCTACGTATGGGCGTTCTTCCGGCGGAGTTATCAACGCCGTGACTCGCTCTGGAAGCAACGCGTTTCATGGCACGGTGTACGAGTTCTTGCGCAACAGTGCTCTGGACGCGCGCAATTTTTTTGACGTGACAAAACCTCCCTTCCGCCGCAATCAGTTTGGAGCTTCCGCAGGCGCGCCAATTCAGAAAGATCGCGCTTTCTTTTTCGCCAATTACGAAGGACTCCGGCAGTCGTTGGGTACCACCCAAGTGGATACTGTGCTTTCACCGGCGGCCCGAAGCGGTCAGCTTTCATCGGGCAACGTTACCGTCGATTCACAGGTTGCACCTTACCTGGCGTTCTACCCTTTACCCAATGGCAGAATTCTGCCTCCGGGGGACACGGGGATCTTCACATTTTCAGGTCAACAGGTCACGCGAGAGGATTACTTCACCACCCGCCTGGATCGAAAATTTAGTGAGCACGACACCCTCTCTGGGACATACGTCTTCGACACCGCAAAGACAATCCAACCCGATAAACTGGACACCAAATTGACTGGCGTACAAAGCAGGCGGCAGCTTTTTACTCTTTTGGAGAACCACACTTTCGGCTCACAACTAGTCAACTCATTTCGACTGGGATTCAATAGAGTCGTTGCTTTGTTGGGACAAACACCGGGTGCAATCAACCCATTGGCTGCCGATGTGTCGCTGGGCTTCCTGCCTGGGCACACAGCGGGCGGAATCAGCGTACTCGAACTCACCGACTTCCCAGGCGGTTTAGGTGCGAACTCGGTTTTCAATTTTCATTGGAACTCGATCCAGGCGTACGACGACATCGCACTCAACCGGGGAAACCATTCGTTAAGGTTCGGCCTCTCCCTCGAGCGCATACGGAACAACACGCTGGCGGAAAGTAACCCAAATGGGGTGTTCACGTTTCAGTCAATTTCCGATTTTCTTACTGACTTTCGATGGTACAGAAACTTCACTGTGAACCTTGGGATTCGATACGAGATGGCAACTGTGCCCAGTGACGCGCATGGAAGGCTCGCCACCATGCGACGCATGACCGATCCTCTTCCCCACTTGGGCGACCCATATTTTTCTAATCCGACTCTGCGCAACTTCGAACCTCGACTCGGTTTGGCGTGGGATCCGTTAGGAAACGGCAAGGTCGCCATACGATCAGGCTTCGGGATGTTCGACGTCCTTCCGCTGCCTTACGAATTTGAGCTGTTGTCATTGTTTGCAGCCCCGTTTTTCCAACTCGGCACTCCTACCAATCTCCCGGCAGACTCATTTCCGCTCACCGCGGTTTCGCTGGCCTCCGCGGATCCAAGAACGCTGCGAAATGTTTATGTGCAACCTGATCCATCGCGCAATTACGTGATGCAGTGGAACCTGAACGTTGAGCTTGACGCTACCAAGAATTCAACTGCATTAATCGGCTATGTGGGTTCACGCGGCGTGCATCAACCTTTCCGCGTCGATGACGGCAACATTGTGCTTCCCCAACTAACCCCCGCAGGATATTTGTGGCCCGCCAGCGGTGGACAGAAGCTGAACCCCATTCCACCCCTCGACCACCATGCCGTATTCGATGAGCTGGGAAATCCGGTTTCTGGCGCCGGTTTGATCAACTCGACCCAAACTCCTTCGCGCCAGGTACAGCTCGGCCTGAAACTGATTTGGTGATTAATCTATAGCTTGGTCAGCGTTTATCAGGAACCACGCGAAACCACTGACCAGAGTCACCAACGCCGCAAAATCCAAAGCGTAAGTCCAGCCAAATTGCGTCGCGATGATAGCAGTGAGGATCGGCGACAACCATCCGCCCAGGCTGCCAAAGGTAGTCATTAGCCCGGAAATCGACCCTGAATACTTTGCCGCAATGTCATTGCATGTAGTCCAGAGAACAGAAGAGGCGGCGAAGTTGAGTCCCCCCGCAGCTGCTAGTTGCGCGATAGCGAGGGTGTTATTTGCCGTATGACTTCCCGACCATAGCAGGCCCCCGGAGAGAGCCACGCCTAGCCACACGGTCGCTCTTCGCCCTCGCCGTTTGCCCAGCCTTTCTGCTGCCCAGTCCGAGAGCCACCCCCAGAGAGGAACCATAAACAAATTGGCTATGAATGGTGCCGATGTCCACAGACTTGCTTTGGGCATGGCGACACCGCGCACCCGCACCAGGTAAATAAAAAACCAGGTCACGAAAATGTAGACCGGATATACCAAACAAAAATGACTGATCATCAGTCCCCACATCGAGGGACTCGAAAACACCTTAACCCATGGAACATTCTTGACCACAACGCCATGGTTTGGAGTCAGTCCAATTTTCGAAGAGGATCGGATAATAGTGAGCTCTGCCACATTAACGCCCGGATGCTCTTCCGGACGATTGGTCACGTATTTGTAGATGACCAACGCTAAAACCGTTCCAGCAGCTCCTAACAGCAAAAAGCACGCCCGCCAGCCCCACTGTCTGATCATCCAGCCAACAAGAACGGGTGCGGCGACGCCCCCTGCTCCAACTCCTGCCAGGAAAATGCTGGTTCCGAATGCACGCTCTTTCTCTCCCAGCCAGTAAGCCATCATCTTGTTGCCCACTGGAATCGCAGCCGCCTCGCCAAGACCCATGACGAAGCGGACGATTGCAAATGACCATGCCGCTCCCAGTAATCCCAGGACAGGCAGGCTGGGCGCGATCGCGGTTACCGCTGTAAAAATGGAAAAGCACAGAATCGCACTTGTTAAGACGGGGCGCGATCCGAAGCGATCCGCCAGCCATCCTCCTGGAAGATGAAATACTGCATAACCCAGGCTGAATGCACCGAAGATCCAGCCCAAAGTCTGGGAATCAAATTTGAATTCTTCTTGAACGTACTTGCCGGCAATTCCGAGATTCAACCGATCGATATAGGTCAATCCGGCCATGATTGCCAGCAGGGTAACTACGTGCCAGCGCACCCGTGTGGGAACTAAGTTCGTGTTCTGGATTTTTGCAGCTTCGACCGCTGAAGAAATTTGGTCCACGCTGGTTAGTCCCCTTGGAAAAGACAGGATCAATCGGCCGAACATCCACACGTTGTTTTAGCTTTTCTTTTCCACCGTTTCTTCTTCGATCCGATAAAACTCCTCCAGCCCGATGGCATCTTCAACCTCTTTGCGCACCTTAATGAAGACCGATTGGTCCATGCCTGTACGTCCGGTTTCATGAAGACGCGAGAATAGGTCTTTTATGCTCTTGAAAGTCACCATGATGGCGCTGATGGCATCGTTCGCCATCTTGTAACCCATGGTTTCAAGCTCTGCGATCGAAAAGATCGGCCTGCCAAATCGATTGCCTTCGCTGTTGACAAAGATCAGCGGTGAACGTGCCTCAACTGGAGCTCTGCGGGCCTCTTCAATCGTGTTGGGAAAAAGCATCACCATATCGGCTCCAGCTTCTGCGTACATGTTCGCTCGACGAATGCCCTCAGCGAAGCTATCCGAAATCATGGCGTCGGTTCGTGCTGCGATTACGAAGTCTGGATCAAGTCGGGCTCGCACCGCGTACCGGATCTTTTCGCACATTTCGTCGGCCGGAATCACGTGCTCAAGACCTTTGTGATAGTGCACCCGTTTTGGATAAACTTGGTCTTCAATATGAACTGCAGCCGCCCCGGCACGTTCGAGCTCTTGAACGGTTCGAATTACGTGAACCGGATCTCCATAACCGGCGCCGCCATCCACCATCAAGGGAATGGATACCGCGGCAGTGATGCGTCGCGTTGCCGTTAGGACTTCTTCCAGACCGAGAAGCGGCTCCGGAACACAGGAACTCGCCCCTAAAGCATAACCGCCTAAGTCTAAGGCTCGAAATCCGATCTGCTCTGCAATTCTGGCGGTCAAGGGGTCGTACGCGATCGGCGCATGGATAATTCCGGGACTTTCCAGCATTTCGCGAAAGACTGTCGTCATTCTCTTCACTAACGCCTCCTTACAAGTCCAATCGAAGTAAAACTAGTTCAGGCCATCTTGCGCGCTACTATTGAACGAAGGCTTAGATCGCTCCCACCTCTCTCAATCTGTATTCCGCATCCGTTTCAATATTGTCGCTGGCGTCCACCGCCAACCAGATGACTCCACCGCTGAAACTCACCAATGCCGCGACATCTAACGCTGTGGTCCAGCCAAATGCGGTCGCCAAATGTGCCGTCAGAATCGGTGCGATGCCGCCGGCAATGTTGGCGCACGTGTTCATCAAACCAGAAAGTGATCCCGAATAATTCGGAGACATGTCGATGCAACTGGCCCACCAGCTTGGAGCGGCAAAGCTGCTGAACCCCGCCGCAAGGGCCAGCAGCAAAATGGCTGAGGTATCGCCTACCGCGCGACCCCCCGCAATAAGCATGAGCGCGGAAGCGGTCATGCCGATCCATACTGTGCTGCGGCGTCCATGGCGTCGGCCAAAGCGAGTCACGGCTTTGTCGGACAGCCACCCCCCGAGTAGCGCCATCAGTGTCATGGCGATAAATGGAGTCGAACCCCATAGTCCACCTCTTGTCACGGTTAGACCTCGCACGCGCGTAAGGTAAATGAAAAACCAGGTGAAGAAAATGTACGGCGTGTAGCCATGACAGAAATAGCTCAAGATCAGTCCCCAAACCGACCTGCTGGCAAGAAGCTTGCCCCACGGGGTGCCCTTTAAATGAAATGAATGATGGCCGTTGCCGCGCCACTTTGATCCCAGCAGATTCAGTTCAGCAGAGTTGACGCCACGATGCTCCTCCGGCCGGTTGGTGGAATACAGAAACCAAACCAGCGCGATTGTCACGGCGAGCAGTCCGCACAGAACGAAAGACGAACGCCATCCCCATCGCTCGATGGCTCTGGAAAGTAGAATCGGCGCGAAAATGCCCCCGGCGCCTACTCCACCGAGCAGTAAGCTGCTCCCGATGCCGCGTTCCTCCTCCGACGTCCAGAATGCGACGATCTTATTGGCATTAGGATAGCTTGCGGCCTCACCGGCACCAGTGAAAAATCGACCAATTGCAAAGGCCCACGCGAGATTCCACCACGAGCTATGGAAAAGCGAAGGAACGAAGCTCATCAGAACGGTGAAAGTTGACCACCACAATATGGCAAACGTCAGCGTCGTACGTGGACCAAAACGATCGCCCGCCCAACCACAGGGAATTTGAAACAGGGCATATCCGAAACTGAACGCCCCGAGAATCCACCCCATGGTCTGGGTGGTGAAACCAAACTCATCCTGAATGTACTTACCGGCGATGCCTAGATTTAGACGGCCTAGTGCCGTCGCAACCATAATTAATGTCACGATCGACAGGATTCGCCATCGAACATGTGTAGGACGCTGTTCAGCCAAGTTGGGTCACTCCCCTTCCGCCGCTCAGCGCAAGGTAAACGATCGAGATTTTTTGCTGGGGATCAACGCATAGAGACTGGCACAACTCGCATATCATCCTAGGTAGCCGAAACAAATGAAGGTGCCATGAACGCCACGTAAAATGTTATTCAGACAAGCACGCGGCAATGCCGCCAATCATCTTGTGGCCATCGCGTCATTACAGTGCCTGAATCACCTTTAATCCAGGCTTCATGTAGTATTTAGGTCCTGCATTCTTGGAGGGAGCGAGGTCGACAATGCGAGTCCTGTTGGTGGAAGACGAGCCCAAAGTGTCCCGTTTTGTTGCCCGCGGTTTGGCCGCGGAACGCTTTGCAGTCGACGTGGCGAGTGATGGCAAGAGCGGGCTCGAAATGGCGAATACCTACGATTATGACCTGGTAATCCTGGACTTAATGTTGCCTCTTATGGACGGCACCGAGGTGTTGCGCCGTATTCGCGAAAAAGATTCGGATGTCCCTATTCTCATCTGACAGCGAGAGATGCAGTATCAGACAAGGTAGGTAATTTTGAGGCAGGTGCTGACGACTATTTGACCAAGCCCTTCGCCTTCGCCGAACTCTTGGTGCGGGTGAAAGCACTATTTCGACGCGGCTCGGTAAGTCGGAGCAATAGCGTTCGAGTGGAAGACCTGGAACTTGATCGCCTTTCGCAGCAAGTAAGAAGAGCCGGCAAACGGATTGACCTCACGTTAAAGGAGTATGCATTGCTGGAATATCTGATGTTGAATGCTGGCAGGGTTCTCTCCCGAACAATAATTATTGAACATGTCTGGGATCAAAGTTTTGACGGTATCAAGAATATCGTCGATGTCTACGTTCGACATCTGCGCGACAAGGTTGATGATGCCCATGTGCGCAAAGTTGATCAAGACGGTTCGAGGCGTTGGCTACGCTATTAGTGGCGCGGAGTAATCGTGAGACCCCGAATATTGGCTGCAGCTACGTCAGAGAAACAGTTGTGATCTAAACCGGCCAGCGTCACTGAACTTTGTATACCCGAATCTCAGCAGGCGCGCCGTCATGCTCCGGGACTGCCAAGAAGTACCGGCGCAGTTCAGGCACCAGTCGCCCGTTTCTGGCTCCAGTTCTGGAAGGTAGTTGCCCGAGCGATTGATAGTGATCGGGATCAACTTCGTGATAGATGTCCACCGATCCCGCTGCGCAGGCGGCAATGAGTAGCTTGCTGCGTGGGTCGAAATGGAGGTCATCAATACCTTCCGCAATCTTCAGCGCCTGTAGTTCTTTTCCGGTCTGAGTATCAAATACCACAATGTGCCCACTCCGGCAGCCCACAAAGAGACGATGGTTCGCCTCATCGTACGCCATCGACACATTCACCTTCGCTAAAGTGACTGGCCAACTCTCCAGGATCGTGCGTTTTTCGCGATCAATCACCGGGACTTCATTCTTGGCACGATTATTAAGGTAGAGCTTTTTGCTCGACTTCTCCAGCGCCATGACTTCCAGAGTATCGCCCTCGACTTTGATGTCTGCGAGTTTCTCCCCGGCCGTCGAGTCTACTACGCTCAAGGTGGAATAAGTCATCTTGACGTCTTTACCACCACTGACAACGTAAAGAAGTTTGGTCGCAGGATCGTAGCTCATTGCGTCTGCATCGAGTTGGAGTTGGACGCTTTTGAGAATTTTATAAGTGTTCCCGTCAATGATCCTCACCACCCCGGCTTCACCATCAGTCACATAAATGCGATCGATATCCTCACGATAGACGACGGCGTGCGGCTTTTCGATTCCGCGAACAGTCTGAAGTATTTTTCCGTTTCGATAATCAAGAACAAGAAGAGCGTGGTAATCCTCTGGAGTAGCGAAGAGCCGGTGACCTTTGAGATCGATCCCGAAGTGGTCGAACCTGCTCTTAATTTCCGCCGGCAGCTTGAACGTCTGGACCAGCGTCAGCGGCTTTCCCTTGTCGCGGGTAGCCCCCATGGTGAACAAAACCAGGACTACCAGGAACATCATGTACGCTTTCTTCATCTTCTCTCCTGAGGAATTTGTTTCGTGTCCTTGACTACCAAATTATCGCTTACCAGATTATTTTCACCGCGAACTGCACCTCCCGCGCCGTAGTTGTGGTCCTGGATAGCAAACCCGCCACGTCGCTTAGAGATCCCGTGGAATCGAAAATATCGGTGTTGTCCGGCGTGGTTGGAGGTCCGAAATTGGCGTGGTTGAGGATGTTGAAAATCTCCGCGCGGAACTGCACGTTAAAAGTCTCCGAGATTCTCCTGATGTAATTGTTCTTGAACACAGAGAAGTCTACGTTGGTTAAGCCCGGACCAATCAAAATATTGCGTCCGGCATTGCCGCGCAAGTTAAAGCACAACAATGAATTCGGGTCCACAGGCGTGCCGAGGGTCGGTGGCAGGGGGTCGCAATACTGATTCCAAAACGCCAGGTTAGGTGCTGTTGGAACGGTAAAGCAGTTATTTTTTATGTACTGGGCGGGATTGCCGGGATTGGTGAGCGTGTTGCATCCCGCACCGCCAAGCCGGTTGGGGAAAGCCCAATCATCGTTGCTGGCGGTGTTCGCTGGATCGTCACCGGTACCCCAGGTGGGCGTGAAGGGGACGCCATCGTTAGCTTGAAAAATAAGGCCTAATTGCCATCCATCCAGCGCCCATTTTGCTGGTCCTGAGAAAGATTTAGGTGATGGGACTTCCCATGTGCCATTCACCACCAGTGTGCGTCCGATATTGAAATCAGACAGTCCGCGCCCCAAGCGTAAATCGAACCAATGGAGGCTGGAGATCGAGTTGCCGAACGCGTCACCCGCCACGGTAGCCGAACTGGTGTCTATGCTTTTTCCCCAGGTGAAGGCACCTTGCAGCTGAAAACCGTGGCTCATGCGCTTGGCCATCTGTAATTCCAACGCATCGAAATAGGAATGCCCCTTGTACCAAAGTCCTCGAATCGAGCCGAAGTTGGTATTGAACGGGTCTAGGGGAGCGCCAAAGTCTGGATCAGCCGGATCTGAAATAAATGGCCAAACGTATCCGGCGGAAGTCTTGGTCGGTAGCACCATATCGGCATCATCCACGCGGAAGGGCTGATGTATACCGCGCGACCCCACATACGCGATCATTCCGGTTAAGTTGGGCGTAAGCTCCTGCTGCACATTGAGGTTCCACTGCATGACGTAATTTCGTTTGGGGTCAGGCTCGATAAATGTTGCCCGCAATTTGTTGGCTGGAAAGGAGGTAATCCCCGAGAAAAACGTGCCATCCCCGGGATTTTTGATCGAAGTGTATTGGAAGAAGGGAGCTGCCAACGTCGTCAAAAGTGTGAACTGATAAGGCAGCGGCAGAACATCAAACATTCCTACGCCACCTCGGACTGCCGTCTTGCCGTTATTGAATGGGTCCCAGGCGAAACCTATGCGCGGTTCAAAATTCTTCAGCGTGGGATTGTTGAAAAACGGGTTCCCGAGATGGGGTGTGGCGTCCGTGATGTTCCTTAAGTTGGAGAGCTTGCCACTGGCCTCAGTCAGCATGGTGTTCATCTCATAACGCAGACCCAGATTAAGCGTCAGGCCGGGTCGCCATCGCCAATCATCCTGCACGTAAACACCAAACAGGGTTGTGCGAAGATTGCGCGGTGAGAGACTGCTGGCGATGCCTCCTTGAAATCTACTAGGGAGATTCTGCAGGAAGGTGCTGCGGACGAAGTTTCCATTGTCATCAAACTCGCTCAACGACCCAAACTTAAAAATTCCATTCGGATCGGAGAGGGCTCGGATGTTGAGCCGCATGGGTTCGACCGCGAAGCCGAATTTAATGGTATGGGTACCTTTCGTGATGAAAGCGTCGTCATAGAGCTGGAATGAATTCCACCGGTAAAAATAAGTGGATTCTCCGCCCACCCCACCTAAAAAGGGTGTAACCCCGGAGATGAAGACCTGAGTCGCAGTCCTGCCCGGGAAAATGCCGAGAGACGTCTCGCTTGCCAATGGATTAATCGCCGCCAGGCCCTCATTGTTGTTAACGGTCTCGTGGTTGTACCCAAGGCGCACTGAGTTCGCGAAGCCCGGACTGAAAAGGTGTGTCTCCTCCAGTGCGAAAATTTGTCTTGACGATAGGCTGCCGAGCAGGACGTCATTTACGCCATCCGGAGCCGAGTAAGGCGTTCGGTCAAACAGGTAGGTGCCGAAGAGAGCATCCTTCTCGCTGAATTTGTGATCGATACGGGCTGTAAGAAAATTCTCGTTGACGACCTGCTGACCAGCGAACGTGTATTGCGCAAGGTCTCCGTTTCCGATGATCTCTCCGTTGGGCAAATGAAAGAAGGGCAGATACGCCGCTGCAGCAAGGTCCACGCCGTTGGCATCCGTATTCGCGCCAACCGGGAGCTGAGTGGTTTTGCAGGGGTTTGGTGAGCCTTGTGGTATGGAGCACAGCAACCCTGCACGTGCCGCCAGCGACGGTACAGTAGTCAATGCCGAGATGCCCTTTGATTGCCGAATGGCTTCGAAGTCGGCAAAGAAAAATGTACGGTTCTTAAAGATGGGTCCGCCAATCGCGCCCCCGAACTGGTTGCGCTTGAACGGCGGAATCGTGGGACCGTCGAAAAAGTTTCTAGCGTCCAGCGCGCTGTTCCGCAGGAACTCATAAGCGCTGCCGTGAAAACTATTCGTGCCAGAGCGGGTAACTGCGTTGACAACACCGCCGGAAGTCTTTCCGTACTCTGCCGAATAGTTGCTGGTGAGCACAGAAAATTCCTGAATCGCATCGACTCCCAGGCTTCCACCCAGGACGCTGCCGGGAGCTCCATTTGCGTAATCATTAAGGCTGATGCCATCCAGACGATAATTGTTTTGTTGTGGACGAGCGCCGGAGATGGTCAATTGCTGACCGAAACCGCGATTACCACGGTCCGCGCCGACCGTGAACGACGGCTGAGTTTGGATGGTATCAACCCCAGGCTGCAGGGCTGCCAAGTCTGTCCAGCTGCGTCCATTGAGGGGCAGCTCACGAACCGTGGTTGCGTTTACCACGGCACTGAGGTCCGAGGTGACAAGTTGCACCGCAGGCGCTTCCGTGGTGACCACAATCTTTTCGCTGGCCGCCCCGACCTTCATGCCTACGTCCAAAGTCTGGTTTGAGCCCACGGTCAGGGTCACGTCGGCGACGGAGGTCGAAAATCCCCGCGCAGCTACGGTGACCTGATAATCCCCAGGCACTAAATTGGGCGCCGTGTAAAAGCCTGCCGAGTCTGATGTAACCGTTCGTGTCACGCCGGTGGCACTGTGTTTTATGGCAACTTTCACCTGTACCAATGCCGCGCCGGAAGGGTCGGTGACGGTACCTGACAGGGTGGCGCCAGCAACCTGCGCGTAAACCACACTCGACGGCACGAGCGCGACAAGCAGGGTCAGAACGATCGCTAAAACTCGGAACTTCATTAAGCGCCAAGTATGCACAGAGCACCTCCCAAGGGGGCCACGTATCAGTATCGGACTCTCATTAACATGACATGAACTCAAAATGAATTTTTACTCATGAGCATGACCGACAAATACGGTTTTCTCTTTTCCGTCGTCAAAGCATGCTATCGTGCGGGCAAACTTAGATTGTTTTGTCGGTTGTTTAAGAAACGATGCCTAAGACAAAGATAAGAGCTGTCGCTGCTACAGGCAACCTCAGCACAGGATTCCGCGAAGAGAGTCTGGTTCGCGCCGTGGAACAGGGAGCGAGCTTCGTTGGCTGCGATGCGGGCACCACAGACTCTGGTCCTTACTATTTGGGCTCCGGCAAACCTCGTGGACCTCGCGAGGGCGTGAAACGAAATCTCCGGCTCGTCTTACGTGAGGCTCTCAAGGCCGGCATCCCGGTAATCGTCGGTTCGGCCGGGCATGCTGGAGGTCGTCCGCATTTAGAGTGGACACTCGAGATCGTTCGAGAACTGGCTCGCGAACACGACTGGCACTTCAAGCTTGCCGCAATCGATAGTGAAATAGACAAGGACGTGCTCGCGGACGCTTTCAACCGAGGTGAAATCACTCCGCTTTCGCCCGCTCCTCCGTTGGACGATCGCGCCATCAGGCATGCCGAGCGCTTCGTTGCGATGATGGGAATCGAGCCCATCCAGCAAGCACTCACGGCGGGCGCCCAGGTCGTAATAGGCGGACGTTGCAGCGACCTCGCAATCTATGCCGCGCTACCAGTTCTTAGGGAAATTCCTAAATCAGTTGCTTTTCACGCAGGGAAAATCCTGGAATGCGGAGCGGCCAGCGCAGCGCAGCGCTTGTATCCGGATTGCATGGTAGCCGAACTGGATCAGGATGGATTCACTGTGGAACCTCCCAATCCAGCGATCCGTTGCACCCCACAAAGTGTGGCCGCTCATGCCTTGTATGAGAATGCCGATCCTTATCGCCTGGTGGAATCCGGAGGAGACCTGGATACCACCGACGCCAAGTATGAGGCTGTGGGCGAGAGTGCGGTGCGAGTCACGGGCAGCCGATTTACACCGTCAAACAAATACACCGTCCGCATCGAAGGCGCCACCTTGGTCGGATACCGCTCGATCGTCATCGCAGGGATTAGGGATCCTCTTGTCTTGCGTCAACTTGACACTTTTCTTTCCACCCTGCGTCCCGTGATAGAGCGAAAAGTGTCCGATAGCATGAAATTGTCAGCGGATGCGTACAGCCTCAATTTTCGCGTTTACGGACGCAATGGTACCCTCGGCGATTTGGAACAGGTGTCGGAAGCAGGCCACGAAGTTGGACTGATTATCGATGTTGTCGCAGCCACTCAGTCCGTTGCGGCTGACATCATTCCCATCGCGTCTCACACTGGGCTGCACCATCCCATTCCCGAACACGAAGGTCTGATCAGTAATTTGGCTTATCCATTTTCCCCCGGAGGAATTGATGCGGGGCCGGTTTACAGCTTCTGCATTAACCATGTGTGGGAACTGACTGAACCATGTAAGCCATTTGCCACGAAGATGGAAGTCTTGTGAATCTTGCGTCAACGGGAGAACAAATTGCGCGAACTTTGGCAATTCACAAAACTGATTCGCAGCAAAAATGCGGGCCCCTTTGAGTTGACATTCGACATCATGTTCAAAAGCCGTGAGAGTTTTAATGACGTGTTGAAGAGCGAGGCTCTTACCCCCAAGGCGATCGCGCGACTCTACCGCGTGGATGTGAAACAAGTAAAATTCTTTGTCGTCGAACAACTTCTGACCATTAAGATTTCCATTCCGCGCCGCGTTTTTTCGGGAGACGTAGGGGACACTGACATATATGGGGGGCAATTCCACAGTCCTTTAGTTCGCTTGCCGGTGAAAGACTGAGCGCGGCCTGCAGTCAATGAGTGGCCGGCGACACCCCTGTATCGCTTCCAATTTTTGAGAGGCTGGCTTGAACTTTTGCGGACAGACTGTCGGCGTGGGCTAGCAGAATACTGACTTGCCACATCTCTGTGCTGGACAACGTTTGCTGAAACCCCGGCATACCGGTCATGCGGATGCCGCCAGCCACTTTCCAGTAAGTTTCTCCGGCAGGATCATCGGTGACCCCCTTGCCTTCGAGCAATGCCGGCGGTTTTGGATACATGCCTTTCGCAATTGCCGTTTGAGGCTGTTTGGGGAGGCCCTGGCAAACTGCACAGTGCTCGCGGTAGACGTGCGCCCCAGCGGCATAGTTGGATTCATCAGTCGCGATCGGTACGGATCTCGGCATTTCCCTCTCTCGCCTGACGCGGAGAGCTTTTTGGCTAATAGTCTTTCAAACGGCATTTCTTGTGCCGCGGTTGCGACCGGCGCCATTCCGCAGGCGAAGTACACATAGATCGCCACAGGTACGACGATCAGGCCAGCGGCAAAGCCAATCATAAATTTCTTCACGTTTATCTCCGCTTTGCAAAATTAACATTCGAGATATTCGCAGCTACCAGATTTCTCGTCATACCACTCCTCCGTTATGCACTTCTCATGGACTGACGCTTGATGCCGATAGAATTACAGCCGTAGGTTTGGCATCGTGACCCCCAAAGTCTTTTCCATGGCGTTCGGACCCCAGCGCGACCACAGTGGCCAGGATCAGAATATTAGTAATCTCAAACCCAGCTATCGCCCATGCATAGCCGAAGTGATTGCGTAGCGCGTACTCGATAGTCCCCGTGCCTGCGGCAAACAGAATACCGAGTTGATAGGCAAAGCCAGGAAGCAATCCTCTCACCGAGTTCGGCGATAGTTCGTTAATGTGCGCGGGTATGATTCCCCATGCTCCCTGCACACCCGCCTGAACAAAGAAAGCGCCCGCGGCAAGAACTAGCAACGATCCCCCGAACGCCCATGCTGGGATTGCCAGCATGGTAAGCATGAGTGCCGCGATTATGCCCTTTCGCCGGCCAAAGGACTGCGAAAGATGGCCAAATACGATTGCGCCCAAAATGGCGCCAACGTTGTAAAGAATGGCGAGGTAAGAGACCGTCTTGGGCAGGACGCCGTGCACAGACCTCAGAAAGTCAGGATAGAGATCTTGCGTTCCATGCGAGAGAAATACCATCAGCGTCATTAGGAGCGCGAGGTAACTGAACACTTTCCAATACGAAATAGCAGTCTTAACCACCGCGCCCATGGTGGGAACTCGATGCTGCTTCCATGCTTCTGACTCTTTCACATTGAATCGTATATACAGGGCGAGTAAGGCGGGAAGGCCGCCAACCCAAAACATCGCTCTCCAGCCAAGATTCGGCAGCACGATCCGCGCCGCCACTGCCGCCAGCAGATACCCCATTGAGTACCCGCTTTGCAGAATGCCAGAGAGCACGCCACGAAGGCGCTTCGGGGCGCTTTCCATCGCCAGCGACGCCCCTACTCCCCATTCGCCTCCCATGCCGATGCCGTACAGCATTCGCAGCAACAGAAAGATTGAGTAATTCGGCGCAAATCCGCAGAGAAGTTCGATTACTGAGAAGAAAACGACATTGGCCATCAGCGGACCGCGACGGCCATAGCGATCCGCCAGCATTCCAAAGATGACGGCGCCCACCGGCCGCATCGCCAGCGTGGCTGTCAGAGTCCAAATGATGGCGCTCTTGGGAACGCCGAAATGAATCGCCAGCACATCAACCAAAAATACGAGGACGAAAAAATCAAAAGCGTCGAGGGTCCAGCCGAGATAGCCGGCGGTTACGGCATGCCACTGATCGCGCCGTGAAAGGCCTCCGGATGCTCTGTCTGAGGCACCAAGCTCATTTTGCTTCATAGTCAAACTCGCGAGTTCCGTGGATCATTCTACGGCCCCCGCGAGATCAGCGATTCGTTCGACCTCAGGTCGTCACTACTTGCCAACCACAACGATAACGATAGAACCAGGTACTACCGGAGGACGTGGGTGCGCGCCCGGATCGCCATTAAACTTCGCCGTGGGTAGATAAATTGTGTGTGTGGAGGCGTCGAGTGCCATGGTTTTCGAGCCCGGCGCGGAAGTTAGATTCTGGGTCACCTCATATTTTCCCGACGCATTCTTATGAACAATAGTCAGCTTGCCCTCGCCATTCGAAGCGAACGCGTATCCGGTTTCTGGATCAAATGCCAGGGCATCACAGTCGTCTCCGATTGGCAGCGTCTGCATCAGCTTTCCACTCTCGCTGTCCACAATCGCCATCAACTTATTCGAGCACGCGGAGAACAGTGTGTGGCTGCTGCGATCGATGGCCAAGCCCGACGGCTCTTCACATCCCGCGATCGGCCAAGTTGCTTTGACTTTCTTATTTGCAGTGTCAATAACAGTGAGCGCGCCTTTGTCCTCCAGATTCACAAACAGATTTCCGTCGTCATCGTAAACCGCAAACTCCGGTTTGCCGCCCAGCGGAATTGTGGCGACAACCTGCCGTTTTTCTGCATCGATGACTGACGAAGAATTACCCTTGCCATTCTGCACAAACACATTATGCGTTGCCGGATGATAGACGATCGAATCCGGATTCCCGCCCGTATCTATTTTTGTCAGCACCTTCAGCGTTTTCAGATCGAAAACCGAGACCTTATTCTCCCCACCGTTGCTGGTGAACCCCACTCCGAAATCAGGTGCCAGTGCCACACCGTGAGCGCCGGGCGTATCCGGAATGTCGCCGACCACTGCACCAGAATCGGCGTCAATTACTGAGAAGTGCGTCGCACGCGACATGTAAAGACGACGCGACTGGCCATCGACGTACAGGTAATCCCATCGTCCGCTGCCCTCCAGGGGAAACTTTTTGATTACCTTGAACTGGCTGGTGTCGGCATCTCCCGCCACCACGCAGATTGTCCCCAACGCAAGGAAGCTCAAAACAAGTATTGAATTACGAATGATGCAGCGCATTTTAGTTCTCTCCTATAGATTGAAGATCCGGTGTGGTCATTTTTCGTGACGGATATCGGTCATTTACGGCTCCACTTCGTACACCAACACCTTGGCGTCCTCAATGGTTGCTTCCTTGGATTCGGGAACGGGTGGAGTCAAAATGACGTGTTTCGGGACAATCGCGTAAAACCGCTTCAGTTCCGGAACCAAGAGTGAGGTCTTTGCAATTGCGCCGGTTGGAACTGTTCCGAGCGACTCGTAGTGATCCGGATCAACCTGTTTAAAAACCTCCACACTTCCGGTCGTCCCAGTGAAGTACACGCGTTGGCTTGCTGGGTCATACTGCACTTCGTCGACACCGCCTTCGCTGTCCACCACCTGCACAATCTTTCCATTGTCCGCATCCATGACCACCATCTTGCCCGGCTTGTAAAGGTGTCCGGGTTTTACTCGGCTACCAATAAAAAGGCGGTGATGGACTGCGTCCATTCCCAGGGCATGGGGTAATGGCCCTCCGGTAATTGGCCAGCTAGCGATAACGGCGCGCTTTTGACGGTCAATGACTGCTACCTGACTTGTCGCCCCGAGAACCACGTACAATCTTGGCGTAGCGGGATCGAGTGCCAGCCCCGCGGGATCGTTGTCATCCAGCGTTATGCTTCCCGCGTACGTTCCATTTTTTGTGTCAACAATCTCAATGGAACCTTTCGTCCCTTGTTTTGAACGATCCCCTCGATCGCCGATGTAGAACAGCCCTGTGGCCGGATCGTAAATTCCGTTATCCGGTTCCCTCTTGGCCTCTGGAGGCGAGTCAGGATTCAACTGGATGTTTTTCAGAAGCTGGTATGAATCCGCGCTAAAGCCTTTGCAGGTTCCATTTCCTAAATCCACCCAAATTTGGTTTGATTGCGGAATGTAAATCACTTTGCGTGGATTTCCATCCAAGCCTGTAATCGAATGAATCACCTTACCTGCGCGCAAGTCCACAATTTCAATCGTCTTTTGGTACTCCCCAGGAATGAACAGACGCTGGCCTTTGATGTCCACTGCCGGATGGTCGAAATACCCTTCCACATTCGGCAAAGGGATGGTCTGAATCGGTTTCAACGGCGGGCTGATCTGAGCCTGCGCCAACGGAATCGAGATCATCCACAAAGTGCAAAAGATCATCAGGTATTTCTTCATTTCTTACCTCCTCGAGGGGTATGAGCGCCAGTAATTCTAGCGGCCGAAGATTAAGAACTGGTGAACGTGGGATAAAAGGTTTTTTATCCACACAGATCGTGTGTAATCCAATCCGGTCCGGGCTTCCTTCAGTCTCGACCCTCATTGCCGGCGCCAACGGTTTGTTGCGAAGAAGGTTTTGCGTGTTAAACCCTAATGGGAGTTTTACTTACGGTAAGTAGCCCGAAGAATTCGCACCAAGTTCTCGGTAAAGAGACACCCGGTCTCGCGCTTTTGACATTGCGGACAGCCGAGCATAGAGTTTGCCGATAGAAAATCTCGCTACAGGAGCATGCCATGCGAATCCCCATAGTGGGTTTGGTTGTGAGCTGCCTTTGCCTAGCTTCGTCCTTTGCCCAAACCGGTTCCAGCACAGGATCGACCACCCAAGAAATCAATGCACAGAACGCCAACAATGTGTGCCGCATTTACTTCTCCATGCCAAAGCCCGGGGCGGATCAACAGTACGAAGCGGGGCGAAAGAGACATATGCAGTTCCATCGCTCCCAGAAGGACACTTGGACATGGAACACTTTTGTTGTCGAGACTGGCGACAACGCCGGTATGTACGTTACTTCCTCGTGCGGACACGCTTGGAAAGACTTTGACGAATGGGAGGCACGCATGGGAAAGGCCGATACTGCCGATGGAGCCACAAATCTGACCCCTTATGTCCAGAGTGGCCGCAATGGTTTCTATGTATATCGTTCGGACATGAGCCTCGCCCCGACTAACCAACCCCCTGCGCCCCTGACTGCGGTGACGGTCTTCGTTCTTCACCCCGGAGCAGGTCCTGACTTCATTGCTGCGATAAAGAAGGTGAATGATGCAGTGGGCAAGCAAGCGGACTGGCCCAAAACCAGTGGCTGGCTGCAACTGGTCAACGGAGGTGAGGGGCCCACGTTTGTTCTGCTTAATTCCAGAAAGAATTGGGCGGATTTCGCGCCATTACCAAAAACTCTGGCAGACGTGCTCAATGATACCTATGGAAAAGAGACGTCCGATCAGATCCAGAAGACCATCCGCGACTCAACGGCCCACCAGTTCACGGAAGCAGCTGCGTATCGCGCAGATCTGAGCTATGTACCCGGTAAATAGCGCGAATCGGAACTAAATGGGGAATGACGGTGCTAAGTAGATGAAAAAAATGGTGGCCAGGGACGGAGTTGAACCGCCGACGCCAGCCTTTTCAGAGTGTGTATAACCAGTGTTTTTAAGAACTTACAAGGACACGTGGGACTGCCAATTACTTGTAAGTAGCTGCAAGACGGCACTGATCACCGGCTTGCTGCAAAGTCGACCCATGTCCGCTGCCACCAAAGCGTAGACCGGGCCAGATGGTTCCCGCTTTCGGCAAAATACTCGTTTTCAACTCGTCACCCGAAACTAGGCATTTCTGAAGCTATTTGACTCTGTCGAATGCGGAAATGCGTAGGACAGAATTGTTGTCGTAAACAGGCAGAGCGAAAGAGCGTGCCCTGTTGCGCGGTTCAGGAGGACCGAAGGAACGTCTAACTGCTGTCCTTCCGTGACGCTGTAATCCGCCAAATTGGCAGTATCCTTAAAACATCTTTGAGTACTGCGCTTTTTGACAAAGCCATGGAATGTCCGCACTGCCACAGTCAAACTAGCCCACGCTCCAACCGCTGCGGATCCTGCGGTGGGATTATTCCGCCTGCGCAATACCTGCTGGAGGAGTCCGGAATGGTAAAGCCCGCCTCCGCCACTGCGACCGCGGCACCGGTCTCTGTGCGAAATACTGCCGGGGGCGGAGTGGCAAAACTGGGCGACCGATTTATCGCGTTCGTGCTGGACACCGTGGTTCTTTTCGGTCTGTTCATCGTCGTGGATGCCTGGGTTTTCATGCGGTGGGGCGCGGTCGAGGGGGCGGAAATGAGTCTCACAACCGCTGCCCTTCTGCTGGGTAAAGCCCTGGTCGGAATCCGAGTGGTTACCACCAGCCGGCGGAGCGCATTGGCGGCTTCGGCGATTCGGAACCTGCTCCGGATTGTGGACGGACTCGGCTTTTACTTGGTGGGAGCAATGGTTGCGGGTTGTTCCCGATGTCGTCAACGGCTGGGAGATCTTTGCGCCGGTACGGCCGTCGTTGAAGAAGAATTCAGTACTGCCAGGAAGATGCTTGCCCTTGGACTCTGGATCGCAGTCCTGTCAGGGGCTTCCTGGGCAGTTCCTCGCATCTGTTCGGAAAATCATGCCGGACAGCATACTCGATACTTGAACAAGGTCGTCGTTCAGGTCGGCAGAACGGAAAACTCGGCTTATTTCAGAGTCGCCCGGCTCAGAATCGATATTCAGCTTGCGTCCAATACGGCGTCATCGGCAGGCATGTGAAGGTTACTCGATCGATCACTGTGAACGTCCGCCCGTATAGGTAAGGCAGCAACGTAGATCCAGTAAACCTCATCGCGCGCGGCGCATGAAAATCTTGGATCGCAAATACTATCGGCTTACCCTTGACGTGATTTAGTTTCCAATAACGCTTCTTGAGTTTGTCGAATAAAGGGCCGCCCCATTTCATGGGCATGTAATTCGTGAGGTACTGCTTGAGTTCCTGAGGATTGCGCGCATTGGTTCTACAACGATGTCCCCACGCCGTGATGGGATGACCGTCACCGACTCGACGAAAAGACTCCCAGTCAAGCCTTCGCAAACGAAATCGGGAGCAGGGTAGGACCGGTCGAAAATCATTCGCTGCTCAGTCAGAAGGGCAAACAGGTAGAGTTCTGAGAAACGAGCATCGAATGCAGTGGTCTGAAATTGTTCCACGAAATTGCCGTCTACGTCCTCGAAGAAATGCATCATCTCCTCGATCAGACCGCGCGCTGGCGAAAAGCTCTCGCCCTGCGCCAGACGTAGGAAGGCCGGATTTAATTGTTCTACTTGGACTACCGGTGAAAAAACATCAAGTGGAACGCCCTTTTCATCCCCCTGCTCAAATTTCGTATCTTAGGCTAGAACGGGGCCGGCCCAGCCAACACGACCTGGGAAGGCGATTCATGGGCACCCCAGAATTTCTTGAATACGGCAGTTATCTGGCGTGTGAACCGCTGCGGCAGACCCACGGTTGCAATGGACAGGGTGCTGCTCTAACCTTTCGCTGCCCAATTTTCCAGCTTGGATGTGCAACCTTGGCTACACGTAGAGTGATCGATTGCCGTGACCACCGCGAATCCAACTGCAGTCTCGCTATGTCAGGCGACAACGCGAACGAGGTGATAGAACTGGCAGTGCTGCATGCCACCACGCACCACGGATACCAAGACAATGAAGAACTGCGGAAAATTCTCCGCGCCATGATGAAGGATGAGGAGGAAGCACGCCGCACAACCGCCGCGTAAGTTGAGATAAACGAAAGCCGCAGATCGCTGGCGATCATGCGGCTTTTTCTTTGCGTTCGAATTCTATGGGGTGGGGGCAGTCAACTGGCTGCACTGTTATTCTGTGCTTTTTGAAACAGACCAAATGCAGCTTCATCTGGTTTTTGCAACCTGTCCCTACAAACAATTCCGTTCGCGTTGCAAGAATTTTCTACGCTATCAGCTCCTGGTCCTCGAGCGTTCGCATCGAAATGTTCGGCCCGGCCTGCGAATCACAGACCGGATCCTTTGGGTCTGGCTCTGCGTCTCTGGCCTGGTTGGCGCTCGGCTCTGCTGATTGTGAAGCCAGAGACTGTGATCGCTTGGCACCGCCGAGGTTTTCGACTGTACTTAAATGTGGTTGTCTCGGGCCATTTAACCCGACTTGCCTGAGACCGCGCCGAAAAGAAAACCATTTTGCAACGAGCTCACGTCTTTCGACTCTGCAGGATCAGGATATTGTGGCCCTCGGGGTCGTGGATTACAGCCCATTCAGGTCGGCTAGAACTGTTCGCCTCGGAGTGAACAATTCTGTCTTTGCCAATTGCATCCATCACGGCTGATAGATCGGGCACCTCAAAAAACAGAACTGCCTTGTCCAGTGACGGGTAGGATTCTGACCCCTTGTGCTCCAGGCAAACAAAATTCGAGTCGGCTCCGAATTTTGCATGGTGCCCGATCTGTTCATCCGAGATTTCCAGGTGAAGCGTGTCGCGGTAGAACTGCTTGGCGGTTTCGAGGTCATCGAAATAGAGTTCTACGCCGATAAATCGTAATTTTGGTTGTTGCACCTGACAATTCTATCGCTGGCGAGACTAAACTTGCCGAAAGGCGACCATTGTGAGCCCGTTATGCACAACAAAGGTAGTTATCCCCGGATTGACTTTGGCGCCATCAGTTGCCTACGATTCTCTTCCACGCATACGCACCTCGAACACAGCTCAACAGGGCGACATATGAAGGGTTCCCAGTCGCGCATGAGACGAATCTTTCTCATCGGGTTTACCATCCTGGCATCGAATGCCGTTTGGGCAGGCGGACCATGGACTGAAAAGTCGTACAAGGATTGGGACAGGAACGATGTGCGCAAGGTTTTGTTCGACTCGCCGTGGGTAAGCCATTTCGTGCGGACCAGGCGAGCCCTGGAGTTCGAAGTTCCCGATCAAGGTCCGTCCGGAATGGAACTGCGTGGCTATCACTCAAAAGAGTCGAAGGAAGACGATGCGCAAACGACGGAGTTCTACGTGCGCTGGGTTTCGTCGCGCACTCTTCGGGAAGCGTGGGCCCGAAAGCTGGTCTTGCAGAAAAGAGTCTCGGAAAATGAAATTGACAAATACCTGCCGCCTTCCAGCGATGAATTCGAGATAGTGGTCGAAGGTCCGGACATGTCCCCTTTCCAGCAGGTGCGGAAAGCGACGCTCCAGGCCAAAGGTTACCTGACGATAAGTTCAAGACAGAAAATTGCGCCAACGCGCGTTGAATTCGCACGTTCCCACGACGGCCAGATTAGAGGCATTCTGTTCTTTT
>QIAP01000026.1 GCA_003225075.1 Acidobacteriota bacterium
GGGAAGTTGACCGTGTTTGGACTGCTCTGAGAGGCCCGGTAATTCCTTACAGTTGATGTGACTATCGTAGTTGCTGCCTTAACCGTGAGCGGGTTGTGCGTTTCTTGCTCGGTTGAGCACAGTTTCTACGGCAATCACAAGAGCCTGCCACTTAAGATCCAAGTCCAGTCGTGACTTCTCAAAGTATGCAGCGGGCGCCTTCCTCTTTGAGTTTGGCCTCATTCAGTTGGGAAAGACTGCTCAACACAATTACGGGAATGTGCGCAGTCTCTGGGTTGCTCTTGAGGGCGTGGAGGACTTGCTGACCACCTAACTTTGGCAGCAACATATCCAGCAAAATAAGGTCGGGAAGATTCTCATAGGCCGAACGCAAAGCTTCTTCTCCGTCCGCTGCGTTGAGGATGTTGTATCCCGCCTTGGCGAGAACTCTTCCGCTCGCCACGCGCAGAAATTTACTGTCCTCGACGATAAGGATGGTTCAACATGACACTTCGTAAATAGATCGTGTGAACCGCATCTTCTGTGAACTCACGGTGTGCTCCTAATACGCCATATCGGCAATATAGGGAGCAGGCTTTAGGGACAGAGTGAACTTAAGATCGCTGACTTTAGACGGATGCGAAATATCTCATCAATGGTTTGTGCTTCCAGTAAACCAAGTAAACCAGCAGAAATAAGAAGGTAACAGCGGATATCACTGCCCCTGCGATGCGGTCCCAAGTGCGCGCAAAAACAACGTTTACGCGGTTCCTGCCCGCGCCAAGCGCAATCACCATCTGACCGGTAATTACCTTCGTGTCCGCTGATACGGCTCGACCGTTCGCTTCGACGTGCCATGCAGGATAATTGAACAGACGTACGACCAATCGGGTAGGTTGCTGGGATTCCGCCGTAAAGCGTTTCGATTCCGCGGCCCATTCTTGGATTTCGATCCGCGCAGGGACGTCGCTTTCGGCGGCGACCTTGGGCATTTGGCGATTCGGTTCATAGCGAGGGTCGCTGCCTGCGGGAACGTATTCAGCCGCTCCTTTATAGCCCTCGCCGTTCTGCACCGCCCCATACATTTCTTGAAAACTGTCGGCGTGACGCCAGTGCAAGCTGACAAAGTGCTGTCCAAACAGAGTCACGCCCAGTAGCATGAGGCAGACCACTGCACGACTAAACGCGCGCCGAGTCCCCGCAACCACGACTAATGAAAAACCAACTCCCAGGCAGAGCAGCAGTCGCCACGGAAACTGGACGAAACGAAGCTTGGGAAGGTATTGCCATAGAGCCGATGTAATCGGAAACATCAAGAGCGCGGCTGCAGCAGTCCACACCAGCACAAGCCACCAGGTAGAGCCCTGTCGCGAGTAAGACTTTCGAGCATGCCAGGCCAGTGCCCCGAGAATTAGCATCTCCGTGGAAGCGATGATCGAAACCAGCCGATTAAAACTGAGATGGATGTTGTACCTTCTGGTGAAGAGGAAGTTGTCCTGCGGTATCATGCTGGGTCGTAATAACTCCGCGATGTTCACCCACCGCGGTTCGTAAACCGCAGGAATTAGATAAAAGCCCGCCAGCATGGCGCCGAGAACGACGGCCGCAGCACCGTACAGCAAAAGGCGCGGAGACCGTTCGAGCAGGCACAGAGTGACAAGCAATAGGGCTAGAGAATAGTTCAATATTATCGCCGAGGGAGCATTGGTTAACCAGGCGGCGGCCAATACCACTCCCAGAGCCCATATCAGTCTGCACCCTCCCCGCTCCAGGTGCAGTACCAGCAGTAGAAGAAGAGGAAAAAGTGGACTGGCCAGCAATTCGGCAAATGCGCTTCTCCAATACACGGTGACAATGTGATATGGGTTTGCCAGGTATATGACAGCGGCCAAGATAGCGTTATTGCGACTCAAGAGTCGGCGTGCCAGCAAAAACATCGAAATGCCTGACGCCACCAGCGCTATCCAGACGTACACCCCAGGAACAATATTCCACGGCAGTAGCGCTCCCAACCCGGCGCCCAGTAGCCAGGACGCGGGAGGGTAAAAGATAAATCTCGGTTCCCCATTCCCCCAATGCGCTAATGAAGCCCACCGCGGATAAATGACGCCCTGTTTCCACTGGCCTAAAACCTCCATCCAGGAAAGTAAATGAAAGTTGAAATCGTGTCCGCTGGGGACGCCGAGAAATATAAAGGGAAGAACTATGGCGAAGGCGGCCGCCATGACAACCAGCAAGGGTGCACCCAGGAGTGGTCCCGCAGGAGGTTGGTCGCGCTGCGGCGTCTGCGATTCCTCGCTTCGACTCGGATCCGCTCTTTCTGGCGCAGACAAGGGATTGGGAATGTCACGGGGAAGGCAGTCCATGATACCCGTTGCGGTTGCCGTGTCAAGGGAGCGATTTGCGCCCTTAATGGTCCAACTGCGGCCGGGTGCGGCCGGAAACCAATACTTAGGTGTGATGGGTACTTTCCAGGACCGGAACAGAAAAACGAGGACGCGGCACCCACAGATGCGCGTCCTCGGTAACACAAGTCAAAATTCGACTTGCAAGGTGTCGTTTCACCGGTAGGTGAAGTTGAACTTATCGAGCCATACGGTGTAGGGCTGCTGCTTGTAGTTTCCGTCAATCTGATAATTCACGGTGACGCCATACCAACCAGGGGCGGAGCCGTGATCGCGCGTGATGTTTATATTGTGGGTCACACCGTTCAGCGTAATCGACTGGAATACCAGTTTGTTGGTGGAGGTTCGTTGTACCTGGATCACTAGGTGATTCCATGATTTACTCACCGGATTGCAGGCAATGCCAGTCGAAACCCAATGCTGATTCACGTTATCCCAAGTGTCCCACGTGTGACCGCCGGCAACTCGGCACTCATGGCCCCATATGTACCCGTTGCCACCGAAGAACTGGTTGATATCAAATTCCAGCGCTTGCGAGGCCTCCGCATTGTCCACGTAAAAGTAGACGTCATAAGTGAAGTTGTGCAGAGTGGGAATAAGCGTGTGCTTACTATCTGGCAGTCCCTGCGAGGAAAAGTCCCCAATCAGATGGTTGTTCCACAGCACGTCAGAGTAGACGGTCTGACCGCCGATGGTGGTCTTAGTGGAATTTCCGCTCAAAGAAGGCGAACTCACCCCCTGCGTCCACGACCACGTGGTCTGTGGTCCGCCAGGTTTACACGAGCCGCAAATGTTGTAGGAAGGTGGCTCTAACGCGTATCCAGTCCAGCCATTCTTCGAGTGAAGGTTGGCAAAAGTGCTTCCGCCCGATCCGGAACCAGACCCCACGGTGATCGTGACCGGGGTCTTGGCGGCTCCTCCGCAATTGTCCCACTCTTGGACCGTGGTGTTATAAGTTCCGGCGCTGAGATTCAATTTCGTGTTCAGACTGGCGCCATTCACGGTGTAGGCGAGAACGTTGGGGGCCGTGTAAATACCCATCGCCGAGATGCCCTTGGAGCAACTGGTAGTTGCCGTCGCCACGTACTGTACTGGAGAACCCACGGTAGCATTATTGCTCGGAGCTGAAACTTCTACGCCAAGTGAACTTCCACTGACCGTTACGGTTATGGGGGTCGTGGATGCCCCTCCGCAATTGTCCCATTCTTCCACAGTGGTGCGATAGGTGCCCGGACTCAGAGTTAAATTGGTGTCCAGCTTCGCTCCATTCACTGTGTAAGCGAGCACATTCGGGGCGGTGTATATGCCCATAGCAGATACGCCTTTGGAGCAACTGGTGGTTGCTGTCGCAACGTAGTGGATGGGTGACTGAGCTGTGGTCCCACTGCCAGGACTGGTTACATTAACGCCCGCGAATGCTGATGTTGCCAAAATCGCAATGAGAGACGCAAGGATGTATTTCTTCATTAGTAAAATCTCCGATTGTTTTTGAACGAAGCGGCGTGGAGAAGGAAATAAAGGATGTAAGTTAACTTGTTCGGGCGATTCTAGGGATAGATCTACTCAAGATCAACCCTTAGAGACCCGGAATTAGTAATTTTTGTGTAAATTATGATCGGCAGGAGTTACTGGAATAAGGCATTCGCCTTAGAAAATACGCAGGTGTTTAGCTGACCTGATCGATCTCAGGGGAGCGCTAGAGGATTTCACCGCCAGTGAAGAGCGCCAATCTAACGTCACGTATCGGTGCGGCGGACGTCATTTCGAAACGATACCAATTTCGTCAGGGCGTTCTCAAATTCCTGTAGTTGATATCCCCGCCGGAACTCATGGTTGATCCAGCGGAGCATTTCGTGAGCTGTAGCCTTTCCGCGGAACCGTTGTAACGCTAATTGCACGTCTTTGTCGATTAGATCGTTCGCAATTTGCGGCACAAAATTCCTCCTAACCTTTGAATGTCTGGTGTGTTCAATTTCTCCTCTGCCGAACAGGAAGTCAAGATGAAAGAAATTGCAGAGTGAGCCATGGGCGCGGCTTTCGGCTGACCACAAGCTCCCGCCACCACCAGCCAGTCGCCAACTGCAACCGAGAGTCGACCCTCTGAGTGCGGTGTTTTAGCTGCCCCCGTCGAATCGGTAAGCCCACTCCACTGCAAAAGTTGCGGCAGGCTAATGGCGGCGTTGCGTTTCCCGAAGGATAGTTGCAAAGCTGCGGCCACCGAAGCTGAAGCCTTGTTCAATGCGACCGGTTGTGGCTACTCGAGCGCCATTCCCAGGCACCCCAAAGCTCTGGCTGAAAACCCACATTGTGCCGGTGCCGTCGTCAATCTGAAAGATGCCGCTCCCCAGCGCTCCAAAAGAGCTGCTGACCCGTCCGGCGATGGTCACTTCCTTGCCCACAAATCGCCCAGGATCACGGTTAATGTTGGCAATGCTTGTACGCGTCGGGCACCCGGCAAGCAAAAGGCCCGCGCATACGATTAATAAAGCAGTTAAGACTTGGGTGCGCGCTTTCACTATTTGACCCTCCCAAACTCAAGTTGAAAACCCACCAGCGGCCCGGTTCAGCCCCTTGCCAATCCCACCAGGAGAGCCTGGAGGCACAGCACTGAGTTCGTAGGATGCAGAGCAACATTACCGCGATGGCTAGCGTACCTTACGAGTATAATTATGGCATCCAGCATAGGTGAGGTATCCCATGGTTTCTAGAAGGTTTCTGCTGATTTTGCTCGCCATCTGCCTGCTTGGATTGCCACTTTTCGGGCAGTCCCAGAGTGTCTCGAAGGCCAACCCACGAGTAGTGGTAGTCGGAGTTAACGGCATGGAGTTGGACGTAATTCGTCCACTGCTGCTCAAAGGCGAAATGCCCAATTTAGCCAGGGTGATCAAGAACGGCGCCTATGGGAAATTGCGCACCGTTCCAGCCCCCAATTGTCCCCGAGTCTATTCGACGATCTCTACCAGCACCAAGCCGGAAGAGCATGGCGTCACCGGATTTCTTGTGGGCGGAATTACTGCCAACACCAACATGCTGAAAGAAGAGCCGATCTGGTCGATCCTGTCGAAGAACGGCGTTTCTGTCGGCATGGCCAATGTTCCGGCCACATTCCCGGTAATGCCTGTCAACGGCTACATGATCAGCGGCATGCTTACTCGCGGTAAAAATTGCGAGGACGGGGTGCTGTGCGCGCCGAAGCTCAGCGAAGTGCAAGGCGGCGACGCCGTCTATCCCGCGTCCTTCAAAGCGGAACTGCTTAAGAATGTCGGGGACTTCTTCATCGACTGCGAGCGCATGCCATCGGCAGAGCAATTGAAGGGTCACGAAACCGAAGTCATCGATAGCTGGCTGAAGAAGGTGGACGTGATTCGCGACCAACAGACCAAGCTGTTCGATTACCTGATGACCAGCCATCCCACCGACTTCACCTGGTTCGTTCAATCCTGCGAAGATCGCACCGGGCACTGGCTCTATCCCATCGCGCCTTATAACGTGGGCTACAACGCGAAAATCAATGCGGTCCGGCCGGATGCTTTCCCCAACCAGTACATCGGCTTCGATAAGGTGCTGGGCAGCATTCTCAAACACGTAGACGAGAATACCTATCTCTTCATCGTGTCGGACCATGGCATCAAGCCTTTGCGCGAGTTCGAAGAAACCGATCCGCACGCGCACATGGACCACGAAAAGACCACGCCGGTGATCGCGAAGCATGACTTCGCGGATGGAGATGATGTACCCGGTTCGTTTTTTGCCATGGGCCCGGGGATAAAGCACGATTTACGCCTGATGGGCTTTGAAGCGACGGTGTACGACGTCGCTCCAACGATCCTTCATGTTTATGGAATTGAGCAGCCCAAACAAATGCGCGGCCATGTTCTGAGCGAGATCTTTGAGAATGCCGAGAATAAGGTCGCATTGCAAAAGTAGCTTGCTTCAATAACGATACTTAGTACCTGATTTCAGGAGCGCTCCATGCGGGCGCTCTTTTATTTGGCGATCAGTCCGCAACTTGCAACCAGTTATGTCACAGGAGGCAGAACATGCAAGAGACTCCGCAGCAGTACACCCAGCGCATGCTGGGCTACGTGAATGGCAAAGATCCACTTCGTATCCAGAAGGAAACGGCAAAGAAACTACAGAGGCTGACCAAGCCCTTAAGCAAGAGGCAGTTGGCACGGCAACCAGCACCAGGGAAGTGGTCAATCGCTCAAATCATGGCACACTTAGCCGATGCAGAACTGGTGGGCGGTTGGCGCATGCGTTCAGTTCTCGCCAATAACGGCACGTCGCTCCAACCTTTTGACCAGGAGGCATGGGCGGAAACGCTGGGCTACTCGCGTCGCGATGCTAAAACTTCTCTAGAAATGTTCCGCGTGTTGCGGGAGAACAACCTGAAGCTCTTGCAGTCCGTGCCTAAGAATCTGTGGGAGAACTACGGAATGCATCAGGAGCGGGGAAAAGAAACCATCTCGCATATCGTACGAATGTTCGCGGGACACGACTTGAACCACCTCGGCCAAATTGAAAGAATTGCAAAAGAGAGCCGCAGAAAATGAGCTGAGGGCATCGAACCGGCGGGTCCAGATCAGAACTCTGGGCACATCCTGGTCACGCATTAGTGCAATTTCTTAGGCACCCCTCGCAGTTGCTTGGCGCGACTCTCCGCCACCTTCGCTTCCGTTTTCTTGCCTAGAGCGGAATACGCCTGTGACAGCAGTTCAAAACCTTCCGCGTTCTTAGGCTGCGACTGGGTTAGTAATTCGAGTTGCTGGACCGTGTCCGCGTAGTTCCCGGATGCGATCAGGGCTCTGGCGAGATCCAGCTTGGCCTCGACGCTATTTGACTGCAGGAGCAACGCTGCTTCGAACTGGTCTTCCGCCGCCTTGCCGTCTTTAAGCCGCAAATAGACTTCGCCCAACAATAACCTGGCGGGGAACTGCCCGGGACTCAGCTTCAAGCTGGCCTCGAGAGCGTCCCGAGCGGCCGGCAGATTGCCTGTCTTCTCTAACGCCTGACCTTGATAGTAGGCCGCAGTAGCATCGTCGGGACGAATCTCACGCGCTCGTCCTAAGTGTTCCGCCGCCTTCGTGTATTCACCTGATTGAAACTCAAGCTCTCCGAGTTGCAGCAATGCGGTAGGTGACTTGGGATTGAGTTGCAGAACTTTCTCCAGCGCGTTACGCGCCTCAGCGGGACGGTTGTCCTCAGACGCGATCATGGCCCTGTGCAGCAGATTCTGCTCTTCAACTTTGTCCTTAGGATCGGGCAGCAGCGAAGGCTCGGGTACGTTGGTTGAACTGCCGGCATCGGACGGACCGAGATAGCCCAGCGCGCGCAGTTCATTGACCGTGCCCTGCCCCACTGTCCCAGCGGAAGGTGTAGGGGGAGGCAGCTTCGATCGCAAGTCGGCTAGCATGCCCCGAAACTTTTGCACTTTTGGGTCCCACGGCTGGTAGAGATTAGTGACCTCTCGCGGATCGGATTGCAGGCTGTAAAGCTCGGGACGGGGCGCTTCGATAAACTTGAACTCTGGTGTGCGTACGGACCGCAGGGGGGCCCAACCAAAACGCAAAGGATAATCAGTTTCTGCGAAAGCCGTGCGCTGCGCGCTGTTCGCACTTACGAAGTAAGGTTTCAGGGATGCTCCATCAAGCTGCGCGGGAGGTGTCACCGCGAGCAGGTCCAGCACGGTCGGCAAAATATCCGTGGTTCGCACTTGTGCATCCACGACTTTCGCGGCCGCGCGCTGCGCCGGGAGTTTCAGAATGAGCGGGACGTGCGTAGTGGAATCGTACAGGAAGATTCCATGGGTCTCCTCGTGGTGCTCGCCGAGACCCTCGCCATGATCCCCAACAACAATGATCAACGAGTTTTCATACCAGCCTCGTTGCTTTAGATAATTTACAAAATTGGCGAGCGCGGAATCGGCGTATGCGATCTCTCCGTCGTAAAGATGGTCCTTGTAAAGTTGCGAATAGGGCGGTGGAGGCTCGTATGGATCATGCGGGTCGTAGAGATGGACCCAGACAAAATGCGGTCCGGTTCGATGTGCAGCGAGCCAGGTCTCGGCATGCTGGACAACGTACATGCCGCGGCGCTCCACCCGTCCCCAACGCGATTTGGTCTTGGGACGTTTAGGGAAGTTATCGTAGAAATCGAATCCCCGACCAAGGCCGGGGGCCAAAGTCCTGCTGTCAAGGATGACTGCGCCGATGAACGCAGCCGTGTGGTAGCCCCTCTTCTTTAACAATTCGGCCCACGTGGGGTGGATCGGAGCCAGGGGAATCGCAAAGTCGGTCACTCCGTGAACGCTGGGTAGCAGTCCGGTCAGGATTGTAGTGTGCGACGTGTTGGTGATAGGGCTTGGGGTGAAAGCGTGCGAGAAGCGAATCCCGTTCCTGGCCAGACCGTCGAGAGCTGGCGTCTGCACATGATCGTAACCGTAGCAATGGACATGGTCGGCCCGTAGGGTGTCGATAGTTATAAGAAAAACGTCGGGTTGCGACGTTGCTTCAGGCGCAGAAGTACTGGCGAGAGCCCCGCTACTAAGCAGGACGAGGCATAGGATGATTTTGCGGGCAGTCATCGGCATCAAACCTAACAACCAGCAATTTAGCCTAGCACAGCCGTCTGCCTGGACTTTCCAATGCCGCAAGCTGAGGAGAGCGCTGGGATATAATTTTCATACTTCATGTCCTCCTCCCTACGAGCCTTAGTCCTGCTGATCGCCTGCTTCCTCGTATTGCCGCCGACGTTCGCGGCTGGGAATCCTACCACCAACGTGGTGATCGTCACCATTGACACCTTACGAGCCGATCACCTGGGCTGCTACGGATACAAACATATTCGTACCCCGAACATTGATGCGCTTGCCGCGGACGGCGTGCGTTTCGAACGTGCCTATACTCCCGTGCCGGTTACCTTGCCCGCGCACACCGCCATTTTCACCGGCAGCTATCCGATGCTGAGTGGCATCCACGACTTCAGCGCCAACAAACTCAATCCCCAGCAGCCCACTCTGGCATCAGCATTAAAAGAGCATGCTTACAGCACCGCTGCGATAATCGGTTCGGCGGTGCTGGATTCACGCTTCGGTCTGAATCACGGTTTCGATTTTTATTATGACCATTTCGATTTCAATCGTTTGCTGGAAACTAATCTCGACGAGATGGAGCGCCCTGGCAATGTCGTAGCCGATGTGGCGCTGGACTGGCTGAGCAAGAATTATCAAAAGAAGTTTTTCCTGTGGATGCACCTGTACGACCCGCATTATCCCTACCGTCCGCCGCCGCCATATAGCCAGGAGTACGCATCGCGGCCATACGATGGCGAGATCGCTTTCGCCGACGCGCAAGTTGGACGTCTGCTGCGGTTCCTCAAAGAAAAAGGGTTGTACCAAAACACGCTCGTCGTTCTCAGCGGAGATCATGGCGAAAGCCTGGGTGAGCACGGAGAGAAAACTCACGGCTTCTTCATCTACAACGCAACCTTGCAGGTACCGCTGATTGTCAAGCTGCCGCACGGGACCATGGCCACGCAAGTCGCGACCCGGGTGAGCCTGACCGACATCATGCCCACAGTCTTGCACATCTTGAAGTTGGATATTCCATCACAAGTTCAGGGACGCAGCTTTCTGCCGCTGATAGATGGGAAACAATCAAACGAACCAGGCAGCTTGTATGCCGAGACTTTTCTCCCTAGACTTCACTTCAATTGGAGCGAGTTGCGCGGAATCGAGACCGACAAGTACCACTTTATAGATGCTCCCAAACCCGAACTTTACGATCTGAGCAAGGATCCCGGCGAAACTCAAAATCTGCTTCCGCAAAAAAAGGCTGTGGGAGAGGAAATGCAAGCGAAGCTGGCAGAGCTGATCCGCAAGTACAGCTCGGGACAAGAGATGGCGCAGAAAACAGGACTCGACCCGGCCTTGATGGAACGGCTGAAATCACTGGGATACGCCGGTTTCTCTGGGGGAGGCAATCCAACCATCAGCAATCGTGAATTGCCTGATCCCAAAGATCGCATTCAGGTCTACGAACTGATTTCAGATGCCATTGCCGAAAGCCAACACGGCGAGTATGCGCAATCGATTGAGAAGCTGAATTCCGCGCTCAAGACAGAGCCCGATTCCGTAGCCGTTCACTATTTGCTGGGGTTGAATTTTTACCGCATGCGCGATTACCAGAACTCGGTCGAGCAATTTCGCAAAGTTGTGAAACTCAGCCCTGATTACGCGCTTGCGGCTTTCCATTTGGGGCTGGCATACGCCCGAACCGGCCAGTTTGATGACGCGATTACGACTTTCAAGCGCACCCTCGAGTTGGATTCTACCAATTTCACTGCCGCTTATGATCTGGGGCAGAGTTATTTAGAGAAAAAGATGACCGGCGAAGCTGCCGCGGCATTCCGGCAGTCGGTGAGTATTGCCGACGCCTATGCCCCAGGCCATCGCGCGCTAGGTGAGCTATTGCTTTCCGAAGGGCAGGTTGACGAGGCCGTGGCGGAACTGCGGAAAGCAGCCGAGCTGGTACCGGATGATGCCGGTACTCATGTGGCCCTGGCTAGAGCGTTAACCGCGAAAGGCTTGACCGGCGAGGCCGAGCAGGAGATGCGGAAAGCGAGGCAGGCTCAACCGCAATAGATCCGGACATTCACATTGAGAAGATTTGTTCAGCTCGGGGCTTTGTTTTCACTGCTGGTTTGCATCCCGTTTGCGGCTTCCGCAGTACCGAAGCCTAGGCCGAACGTCATTTTGATCACTATGGACACCGTTCGCGCCGATCACCTCGGCTGCTATGGCGCGAGCAGTGCTCAAACTCCTACCCTCGATGCTCTTGCCCGTGATGGGGTTGTGTTTGATCGTGCGATTTCGCAGGTGCCCCTTACCTGGCCTTCTCACGCCGCTATATTGACGGGCACGTATCCATTCCAGAATGGCGTGCAGGATTTTACCGGCCAGCCTCTGGCTCCGAGATTTCGTTCGGTCGCGCAGGCATTCAAGCAACAGGGGTATGCTACGGGAGCGGTAGTCAGCGCCTTTGTGCTGGACCGAAGCTGGGGGCTGGCGCGCGGGTTCGACTTCTATGACGATGCTTTTTCTTCAGCAACGTTTCAGCAAAAGGAAATCGGGTTAGTGGATCGCAGAGCCGAAGAGAGCGTCAGTCATGCACTAACCTGGATCAAAAACGTCCATCGGCCTTTTTTCTTCTGGCTGCACTTATACGATCCGCACAGTCCTTATGATCCTCCGGAACCATATGGTTCGCAGTACCACGATCATCCCTACGACGGCGAAATTGCTTACGCCGACCACGAACTCGCACGTCTCGTCAGGTGGTTAAAGCAAAGCAATTTGTACGATCGCACTGCAATCGTGTTTCTCAGCGATCATGGCGAATCGTTGGGCGAGCATGGGGAAGATGAGCACGGCTTTTTTGTTTATAACTCGACTGTCCGTATTCCTTTTATCGTGAAACCCATTGTGGGGAGCGGGATTCGGCCAAAGCGCGTATCAAAACCTGTAGAGACCGTAGCGGTTGCGGCAACCCTCCTCCGTCTTGCCGGACTGAAGGATGTGATTGAGAAGCAGTTCCAAGCACAAAGCGTCTTCAGCGCCACGAACGACAGCGAAGGTATGGCTTACAGCGAAACGTTTTACCCTTTCAGCTCATTCGGATGGAGTCCACTGCATGCGATCGAAACCAGCCACTATCATTACATTGACGCTCCAATCCCAGAGCTTTACGACCTTACGTCTGATCCGGCAGAAAAGAACAATGTCGCACCTCAACAAAGCGCCACGGTCGCCGTTCTCAAAGACAAGCTGCAGGCTGTTCTGAAGAAAAATCCGACTACTCCAGGCCAAGCACAGGGGTCTAAGTTGAACCCCGGCACAGCCGAGAAACTGCGCGCTCTGGGTTACCTGCCCTACAGGTCGCCTGTATCGGCGCAAGCCCTGGCGGCGGGTCTCGCCGATCCAAAAACCAAGATTTCGGAATTCAGCAATATCTTGAAGGCGCAGGATGCCTTTCAGTCAGGTGACTTTGACAGCGGCCAGCAATTGCTGGCGAAGGTGGCACAGCAAGAGCCGCAGTTGTATGCCATTCCGTTCATGTTAGGACAAGCGGCTATACGGCAGCAGAAATGGGAGGAAGCTGCAACGCAGTTTCGCCGCTGCCTGGAATTGAATGCTAATTTCGATCAGGCAATGACAGGATTGGCCCACGCTCTGATCGGGTTGGGCAATCCCGTGGAAGCTCGACAATGGATTGACAAGGCGCTGCACTACAATCCACAGAATTATCGAGCGTGGTACGAATTGGGTTTGATCGAAGCGAAGTCTGATGGCGCTGCCGCCGAGCGTGACTTCACTAAAGCCGCGTCCATACAGCCCAATTTTGGTCTTCTACAACGGGATTTCGGCATGCTTGAGTTTCATCAAAAGAACTATCTGGAAGCGGTAAAGCACTTGGCGAAGTCGGTCGAGTTGGGCGTCAAGGATTCTCATATCTTCAATTTCTTGGGAATTTGTTATACCCAAACCGGCCAGTTGAAGAAAGCGGTGGAGACATTTCACCAAGCGTTAAAACTTGAGCCAAGCCTTGCAGAGGCGCACCTGAACCTGGCTTATGCTTATCAGCGGCTGCGCCGTATTAAAGATGCCGAACAGGAGTATCGCACCGCGTGCAATCTACAGGACAAATTCTGCCGATTCGTACCCAGGTAAAGAGAGCTCGTCCTCATCAGCATACCCGCCTAACGCGTGGCCTCGAGTTTGTTCAGCAGTTCCTTGGCTTTAGGAACTAGTGGATCGTCGGGGGCATTTTGCAGAAATGCCTTCAGCTCACTAGTGGCTTTCAGCCTATCCTTTTGCGCCAGGTAAAGGTTCACGAGCTCCAGGCGAACTCGCGACATTGCCGGATCAATGGATAGTGCGGTGCGAAGCGCGCGTTCCGCCTCCGGCAATTTTCTCAGCCGCTCGTAGATTGATCCGAGGAGAAATTGCCCCAATGCCGAGTTCGGCCGTCTTCTCAGGCCTTCCTGCACGTTCTGCAGCGCATCGTCATAGTTCTTCGTCATGAGATTGAGATTGCCCAAATTCAGGTGGGCTTGAGGGTCACTCTGGTTGAGCTTGATAGCTTCTTCAAACTGGGCCTGCGCCGCCTTGAAATCCGATCTGCTGAGATAGTCGGAGCCGAGATTATTGTGGGCGGGATAAAAATCGGGCGCGAGGCTTAGTGCCTTTTCGTAATGGCGGATGGCATCGTCGCGTTTACCTTCTCGATCTGATTCCAGTCCTTTATCAAATTCCTTTAGCGCCTTCTTGGGAAAGCTGCGCCGGTACTGCTCCGTATCAACCATAAACGGATTGCTACCCCTCTGGGCCGGCAGGCTGTCCTGGCGAGTCGGTGGACGCGGCATCAGGTTTATCTGCACCATAGTGACTGCGGTGATCGAAACGTCAAGAATTGCCGTCTGATCGACGGGATCGAAGTGCTCATCGCGAACCACCACGTGATACAGGTTGTTGGTCAGAGAACCGAACGCAAATTTTCCCTGTTCGTCGGTGTACTGGCTTGCAATAGGGGCGCCATGTAACTGAAGCTCAATAAGAATCCGGCCAGGGAAATCGCCCCGAATGACGTGCAGTTCGCCAACAATGTTGCCGAATTGCTGGGCATGCAGGGAGCCGGCTGCGACGAGGAGAAATCTGACGCAGGCGAGGATCCCAAAGCGCTTCATGGCGTACTGCAAGAGAACGGGGCTTGTCCTCACAGACGAGGACAAGCCCCTGCAAACTGAGGTTTGTTAGAAGGTCAACTTCAGTCCAAACTGCAGATTACGTGCGTTCAACGTACCGCCAGCCTGGCCAAACAATCCGTCGCGCAGGTCGTTGTGGCCGAGCCCGCCGCCGGTCGCGATCAGGAAATTGGTGTGATTGAACACATTGAAGCCTTGCGCCTCGAACTTCAAGTTCACTCGCTCGGTGAACTTGAAAGTCTTGGCAAGGGTCATGTCGGCCTGCCACAACCCCGGCCCGACGAAGGTGTTGCGCCCGAGGTTACTAGCGCAACCGAGGCACGGAGTTGAGAAGACTGGTAGGCCAGCTTGACTGGGCACGCCACCAAGGGAAGCGCAATCGCCTTCGAATGCACTGGCAGTCCCCGAAAATCCGGGGCACCAGCCCTTTGCCCATGACGCGCGACTGGGGTCGAAGTTTGATACTGTTGAGTCAGGCCGGTCATTGCGTCCGTGATCGACGTTGAAATCCCCACGCAAATCCTGACAGTTTCCAGTGTTCACGTCGGTTGCCGTGCAGGAAGTCGAGGGGTCGGAAATCTCACGCAGCCTGGCGGCACCGCCGCGGAAGGGCTCCCAGTGTGCACCCTTCTGGAACGACCAGACGCCGCTGTAGGACCAACCTCCTACCACTGCACCGAGAATGCCGTGCAGGTTCTGACCGGGTAGTTGCCAAACGTAGTTCAGAACCACGCGATGGCGAATATCGAACAGAGAGTTGCCGCGATCCAGCCCTGGCAGCGTGAAGTCGGTCGTAAAACCTTCACCCGCCGCTGGACCGTTGGCGGTGGTCGCGCCGCTGTGCCACGTCGATCCATTATCGATTGTGTGGCTGTAAGTGTAGTTCACATTGAACAGAAGGCCGTGGCTAACTTGCTTCTTGACTGCCACCTGAAGCGAGTTGTAGTTCGAGTTGACGACGTTGCGCCAGTTGCGCAGGTTGCCGTAGTCGTTGTTCGCGAACCCGCCATTGCCATCCCAAGTGCGGCCGAAATTGTCGGTTATGACCGAGCCGACCGGTAGTACCGATCCGGGATGGCGATTGATGTTTTCCGCACGAAACAGCTTGTGACCAACATCACCGACATAATTGGCTTCCAACACCAGCTTCCATGGAAGTTCTCGCTGCACGCCCAGATAATAGTTGTAAACGTAGGGATCGCGGATGCCTTCGGGAAGAACGATTCCCGTCAGGATCGCCAAATTTGGGCTAAACGGAGCCCAACCAGTCAAGTTACCGGTAGCTTGCGCTCCGACTCCCTGTCCGGGGTTGGTTGGAGGTCCGCTGAAGGTGGGCGTAGCACCGCTGGGTGTGCAGCCTGCCCCGGTACAGTTAGTGGGTCCGTAAACCAGCTCGTTCACATCGCCATTCAGGAAGTTATCGACGAAGTTAAAGGAGTAGTAGGGAAGGTTCCATCGTGAGTTCGAGAGCGGATTGTACAGTGTGCCCTCGTATGACACACCGAAACCACCACGAATGGCCGTCTTGCCGTCCCCGAATACGTCATAGGCGAAGCCGACACGGGGACCGAAGTTGTTGTGGTCACCCTTGCCTAGTGATGGGGCAGGTGCGAAGCCACCCGGACCGCACACACCTTTCAGTTGCGCTAGCTGGGCTATCTGCGTGGCCGTAAAACTCGCTGGGCAATTTGCCGGATTGTTCGCGTTGATCACCTGGTCCAGAAGATTGCTGCCCGGTCCTGGGATGAACGTAGTCGCCAAATCGTTCAATTCGTGGTGACGAGTGAACAGGTCATAGCGGATACCGAGATTAAGGGTGAGCTTCCGGCTGACCTTCCAATCATCCTGGAAGTAAGCGCCGAACTCCAAATTCCGCCAGTGCCGAACATTGCTCTGGAGTGCCGGAACAGGATTTTGATTAAAACTGCTGCAAGGAGGGCTGCAAATCCCTGGATTTACCCCAGCATCTTCTTCCGCCGGGGCATCAGCGGCGAAGAATAAGGGATCGAAAAACTCATACGACGGGCGAGCCACGCTGAACTCGCTGCTCTCGATGTTTCTGCGGAAGTCCGCTCCGATCTTCATGTTGTGGTTCCCGTGGCTGATCGAGACCATGTCCGAGTAGGTGTAGATGTGCTCCTTGAAGAACTGGGGATACCCGGAATAGGATCCAAATCCAGCCGTGCCATCGTCAAAGACCCCTCCGCCACCGATCTGCGGTACGCCCGGTATGCCGACGTTAATCAAGGTGGTGTTCTGCTGGTAGCCGACCCGGACTTCGTTCAGGATCGTCGGTGAGAAGGTGTGCACCCAACTAAATTGCCCACCGGGGAACAAGCTATGAGCCGGGTTTGTAAAGCCACGGGTGCAGGCAGCGTCGCAGGGGCCAAACTGGTCTGAGCTTCTGAAATAGTTGTACTGAGCGTAGAAGCGATCGCTGGAGCGCGGGGTGTAGTCCAAACGGAAGGAGGCTTCATTTCCGTTGAACAAGTTGCCATTTCCCAAGCTTCCGGTTTGCGACTTGAAGATCGATACGCTGCTGCCCTGGAACGGCGCATCACGATTGACGAGCCCTGGCTGCGCCGTAAGGCTGCACGTACCGGTCGCATTGGTAATGTCGGTCGCTGTAACTCCAAGAAAGCTTTGGAACTTTGCCGCCAGAGCGGCGGCGGCAGCCGCATGTGCGGGATTCGTATCAAAAGAAGTGTCCTGGGGGCATAGGTAAAAAGTGAAGTCGCCGCCAGTGTAGCCGTTAAGCGAAATGAAATTCGTACCTGGCAAATTCGGGACAAAGTTCTGGTACAGCAAAGCGGCGGTCGAATTTGGAAATGCGGAAATTACCGCCTGCCGAAACTCAGGCGACTCAACCAGTATGGTCTGGGGAGTCCCGACGGTGGTAAACCGGTCGCCTTGATAGGAGGCAAAAAAGAACAGCTTGTCCTTCACAATCGGTCCGCCAACGGTGCCGCCGAACTGGTTAAACCGCAATGCGGGCTTGAAGCATTTTGAAGTATCGCCGGCAGGGCAAAGGGTGCCATTTGGATCTTTGCGCGGGTCGGGAATCTGGTTCAGGAAGAACTCGTTCGCATCAAAGACGTCGTTGCGGATGTACTCCCAGGCGCTGCCGTGAAAGCTGTTGGTACCAGATTTGGTCACCAGGTTATTGATCGTGCCGGCGCTATTGCCGTACTGTGCCGACATGTTCAGTTGCAACTGCTGAAATTCCTGAACCGTGTCCTGGATCGGCGTATTGACATTACCGCCGCTCAGACCTTTGTTCGAGACTCCGTTGATTAAGAATCCGTTGAAATCCTCACGCAGTCCATTCACGACGGTGTTGTGGCCGTTTTCGAAATCCACCCCGGTGACGTTGACGGCGCCGGGGGCCATCTGCATCAGGTCGTACACATTGCGCCCGTTCAGCGGAAGATTAGCGATTTGCGTCGACGTAACCGTGGAAGCCAACTTGGAATCTTCCACATTCACAGCCGCGGCTTCGCCTGTGACTTCAACCACTTCCTTGGCCTCGCCAAGCTGCATTTTGAAATCAACGTGCGCGATGGTGCCTGCGTTTAGCGTTACGTTGTTGTTGCTGGCACTCTTAAATCCCGGGGCCTCGACGGAGATCTTGTAATTTGCGGGCGGTAGCTCCTTTACGGTGAATACGCCGCTCTGGTTCGTCACCGCGCTCACAGAAAGGTTCGTACTCGGATTAATGACTGTCACCTTAGCATTGGGAATAGCCGCGCCGGATGGATCCGTCACGACGCCAGTGAACTGGCCGTTCTGAACTTGCGCTACCGCGCTAAACGCCAGCAGCAAAGACAGGAAAACGAGGCAGAACTGCAACTTTTTCATTCACCTACCCCCTCAAGAGCTGTGGGATTTTTGTGTGCCACGGAAATGTTTTTATGCCTGACTGCTGCAACATTATGAAATTCACGTCACTGACCAAGGTGAAGCGCGAAGCATTGTGCCCGTCCGACACCTCGCTTGTCAAGCTATCTAACTGATTTATCAGACTTATTCCAAACGGAACAGCGACTTAACATAGGCTCACGCATGGCTCACAACGGGCTAAGAACACTCGCAACAACCTCGGCACTTTGCTCGCCAAAACGGTAGCCTTGCGGACTCAACAAGTTAGTGTGAAGGAAGCCCTGTTCTATATGGAGAAACGGAGGCGTAGCCGATCTCTAGCTCCACTATTTGGAAGGCAGCCAGGAGGTCCCGTCCCACTATTCCCGATTGGTAAATGGGTTAGAAGATGGGCAGTCCGCTGACGAAACTTATCTCGAATGGCGCTGCGGCAACCGGTGAGCGCCGGTATGACGGGCAGTGATACCCCGCTCCTCTTCGATAACGAGTTCCTGATCCGCGTCCTCGTTCTCGACTGTGTCTACCTTGCCGGAAGGCCACCGCACCACGATCGAATCCACCCGTGTGGCGTTATCCAGGCCGAAGTGCAATCGAGGATCGCTGGCCGACTCAAAGCTGCTGTTCGCACGCACTTCGTCGTATTGCGTCAGGCCGCCAGCCTTAATTTCGACTCGCGCGCCGAATCCGTCACGATTAGAACGCTTGCCAATAGTCTTAATGCATAGCCAATGACCCGCTGCCGGAGTCTGGTTGCGGAGTAACACCGGGGAACCATCGAGGACGGTCATGATGACGTCTTGCCTGCCGTTATTAAGAAAATCGGCGACCGCAGTTCCCCGGGCGGCGTAGCGCCGCGCGAGCGCTGTGCCACTGTGCGATCCAATCTCTTCAAATTTTCCAGTCTTCAGATTGTGAAATAGCAATGGCCGCTCGGCGTAGGTCACACCAAAGGTGTGCTTGTCCACTTGCGGATTAACGTGACCGTTGGCGATGAAGATGTCTTTCCATCCATCGTTATCGAAATCGAAGAATTTCGCGCCGAACCCCAGGAAGGGAATGCTGACGGGACCAATTCCCGCGGGCCCCGCCATGTCGGTGAACTCGCCGTTGTGGTCATTGTGGTAGAGATTGTTAGCATCGTCAGAAAAATTGGTTTTGACGATGTCCGGCCACCCGTCATTGTCATAGTCAGCGGAATCGATGCCCATGCCGGCCTGTTCACGGCCGTCCGCACTGTAAGCCACTCCAGCCTGGGCGCCCACTTCACCAAAACCGCCTTTGCAGTCGTTGTGGTAAAGCAGGCTGGGGGACGAATCGTTGGCTACGTACAAGTCGAGACAGCCATCTTTGTCGTAGTCCAGCCAAAGCACGCCTAGACCGTAATAGCTGCCCGAATCAATGTTCAGCTTTTCGGTGACGTCGCTGAAAGTGCCATCTCCATTGTTGTGGTAGAGACGATCTCGCGAACCTTTCAGGCCACGGGGACCGCAGGAGACCGGGATTCCGCGGTACTGACAAAATGGGCCGCTGCCCAGTTCCGGCAAATGTTTCAGATCGACGTCCACATAGTTCGCGACATACAGGTCGAGGTAGCCATCATTGTCGTAATCGCCAAAGGCGGCGCTGGTACCCCAGCGATCGGCATTACTTACGCCTCCTTTGACGGTGACATCGGTGAAAGTGCCATCGTGATTATTGTGGTAGAGCACCGCATCTTTGAGATAGGTGACGTAAAGGTCTTCCCAGCCATCGTTGTCGTAGTCGCCCACCGCCACTCCGAAACCCCAGCCGCAGCGCGAGAGGCCCGCCTTAACGGTCACATCAGTGAAAGTGCCGTCATGATTGTTGCGATATAGCTTGCTGGGATGGCACTTACCGGCACGCAGATCTTCGAGCGTAGAGCCGTTGACCAGGAAAATGTCCATCCATCCATCATTGTCGTAATCGAAGACAGCGATACCGCCGCACATCGTTTCCATGATGTAACGTTTTTCAAGGCTGCCACAGGTGAGATGAAAATCAATGCCGGCGGCGTGAGTGACATCTGCGAATTGCGCGGTGGGCGACGAGGATGTAGATGCGTGCCGAGTGGTAGAAGCTTTGCGCTGGCTCGGCTTCTGCTGCGGAGGATGGAATGCGGTGGCGGCCGCCGCCAGAAAAAAAAGGCAGACAACCCCGGCTGCTACTCGCATACTGACGTGTGGAGCGATCATCAGTGGACGCGGCCGGTAGCCATTCCTCCGGATTGCCGCTGAGACTTTCTTGCTTCCGCGAAGCGCTGCCATTCCTCACCGGCTTGCTCCTTATCGCCCATTTTCTCGAAGGCGCGGGCAAGCTGGTAGTGCGGGCTAGGATCGCTGGGGTTCAATGTAACCGCCTGGCGCAGGGCGGCAATCGCCTGTGCTACGTCGCCTTGGAGAAGCAGTCCTTTTCCCAGGTCATAAAATGCGTCCGCATTTTGTGTATTCACCTCAGTGGCGCGGCGCAAGTTGAGAATTGCTGATTTCCAGTCGCCGGTTTCCAACTGAGTATGCCCCAGTTGGAAAAGGACATCCGGGTTTGGCGGCGAACGCGCAAGCTCTTTCTCAAATTCAACTATGGCCTCATGATTTTTTCCCAAACTCGCGTATGCAAAGCCGAGATGGTAATGGCCTAGCGGAATGTTCGGATTGATTTGCAACGCAGATTGAAATTGTTGCACTGCCTCGACAGTGCGATTTGTGTTCTGATAAGCCCGTCCCAGCAACACATGCGCAAGTGGATTCGAGGGCGTGATTTTGAGCGCCTTTTCGAGTTCGTCAGCCGCCGGAGAGTACTGCTGGTCTGTCAACAACACCAGCGCCAGATCAAAATGGACGTCAAAACTTGTGGCATCGAAGTGTTGGGCCTCCCTCAGTTGAGCCGCGGCCTCCGTGTTTTGGCCGTTCTTGAAGAAAGCGAGACCCAGCCAATGATGTAACTGCGCATCCTGTGGCCAGCGTTCCACCAGGTTGCGTCCGAGGGCGAGCGCCTGAGCGACCCGACCGTCCTGCAAGTAGCTCAGCAGAAGTCCGCGAGCCGCTTGGATGTTGTCTGGAGCCAGTTGGCGGGCCTGTTCAAAAGATTGAACGGCGCCCTGAAAATCACCGCTCTCCAGAGCCGCTTGGCCTTTCCGCAGCAATACCTGCGCTGGCGATGACGGTTCCTGCGCCAACATCGCGGGTGCGATGGAGAAGACCACAAGCACCAGCAAAAAAAGCCACCTGCACGAACACGAAAGAGAAAAGCCTGCCCAGCGGCGAGTATGCGGAGAGCGGTCTAACGAAAAAGGTAATTCGGGCGGCGGCATGGACCCTCTAGGCATGCTAACGGTTCCCTGAGAGAGGTGCAATGCGCATAGCGAATTGCAAGATTGGCACAGCTAACTCATTGTGCCGCTGCACGTGCGCCATATTCGCGCTTCCAGCGCGTGCTGCGGCCATTTGCCCCAGCGCATCTGCCCGCCGTACATTAATACATCGCATAAGGAATGTTTACCGCGATTTGCACATGATGGACATGCTCGGTTATTTCCGCCGGTTATTTGCTTATGACACTTGGGCCAATCGCGAAGTCCTCAGTAGGTTACAGACCTTTGGAACTCCACCCTCGCGCTCTATCCAACTGCTGTCGCACATCCTTTCAGCCGAACGCCTCTGGCTAGAACGCATTGAGCGGCGCAAGCAAACGTATCCGGTATGGCCCGACTTCAGCATTATGAAATGCGAAGCAGAAGCTATGGAGCTCACACAGCTTTGGGGCAGTTATCTTGGCGGAATCGAGCCAGCCCAACTGGCCGGGATCATCAAATATACAAACACCAAGGGAGAGGCGTGGAGCAATTCGGTTTCGGATATTCTCATGCACGTAGTCATGCACTCTGCCTACCATCGCGGCCAGATCGCCAGCGATATGCGGGCGGCAGGGCACACGCCTGCTTACACCGATTTCATCCACGGTGTACGGCAACGATTATTGGAGTGAAGTTGGGATGGATGATTTCAAGTTTCTCTCATTCCTGCTGCTGCAAACCATGGCTACGCTCGGGCTTCTCGCTATCCTTTGGCTATGGCCCGGTCCTTGGAATGTTGCACGTTTGACTGGTTCCATGCTGACCATCGCCGGCCTGACACTTGTCTTTACGGCACGCGTCCAGCTTGGAAAATCATTCTCCGTCACTCCGCAGGCCAGAACGTTGGTCACGCATGGCCTCTATTCCAAAGTCCGTAATCCGATCTACGTGTTCGGAATCGTGGTGATTTCAGGTGTAATCCTGATTTTGCATAAACCCCGTTTATGGATTTTGCTGGCGATCATAATTCCTATGCAGATTGTCCGCGCCCGCAAGGAGGCCAAAGTCTTGGAAGCGAAATTTGGAAATGAATACCGCGAGTACCAACGCAGGACGTGGTTCTGAAGTGGGCGGACATGAGCGCAGCCACTGTTCGAACCAGCACTGTCCGGTTCCCCAATAGCAGCACGTGCGAATACAATGGCTCACTCGCCGGTAATGACGAGCCTCTAAGAGTGGGCGCCGGCTTTGGCCATTGAGGATTCTCTGTGACGCTGCGGCGCAAGACGCTGGTCATTATCGGGGCGACCCTTCTCGGACTGCTGATAACTTTCTTCGTCCTCACACGGGTCACTCTGCTACGGCGACTGAGAGAATACGAAGCGCAACAGACACGTCGTGAGGTGCAGCGAGCATCGACCGCTCTCGAAACCGAGATCTCCCAGCTCGACACTATTGTTCGCGACGATGCCGTCTGGGACGAAGCCTACGAATTCGTTCAGCATCCCAACCGGAAATTCCTGGAATCAAATTTTCCTCGGGCAATATTCAGCGATCTCCGCATTGACCTGGTGATCTTCTTGAATTCCTCCGACGAGGTGATATTTGAGCGGCTGGCGGATCATCCTCTTGATCCCACTCTGCAACAGGCTCTCGATAAAAAACTTCTTCAGCCGGGTGTTCTGGTACGCCCCGCTTCGGCCGAAGCTATTGTAAGCGGGATTATCAATTTGCCCGACGGTCCAACAATGGTTTCGGCTTCCCAGATTTTAAGATCGTCGGGGGAGGGGCCGTCCCGAGGCACACTCATCATGGGCCGTCGATTGAATGCAAATGAAATCCATCGGCTGTCGCTGTTAACCCGTTTGGATCTCCAGGTCTACCCTTTTGATGATCCCAGACTCCCCGCTGACTTCCAGGCCATTCAAGGTTCGCTTTCTCGCTTAAACCCTATTGCGACCCGACCGTTGAGCAAGCAATACGTCGCGGGTTATCAGCAGATCAGTGGAGTAGACGGCCAGCCTGCCCTCATGATGCGCATCCGGCTCCCCCGAACCATCTACGCCGAAGGAAGGAACACCGAGATTTACCTGATGGGCTCGGCGGTGATTGTGGGACTGGTGTTCAGTGTGGTTACGGTGTTTCTGCTCGAGGGACTAGTATTGTCCCGGTTGATCAGACTTGGGAAAAACGTTGCTGCTATTGGTACGCGCGGCGATCTTTCGGCACGGGTGGCGACCGAAGGCGGCGACGAGTTGTCTCAATTGGTGCGAGTGATCAACCGGATGTTGGCGGACTTGGAGAGAGCCGAGCAAGAACGCCGCCGCGATGAGGAGCGCTACCGGGCTTATATTACGCAGAGCACGGAGGGAATCTGGCGTTGCGAGCTGCAGGAGTCGCTCTCCACTTCTCTTCCGGAAGCCGAGCAACTGGATCATTTGCATCAAACCATTTTTTTTGCTGAATGCAACGACGCCCTGGCTCGACTTCACGGATTCGCATCCGCTGACGATCTCCGCGGCGTGCCAGTGCGGGATTTGTTTAGCATCTCTGAGCCCAAAAACCTGGAACTAGCCCGCAAATTCCTACACTCTGGGTATCAAGTGGTCGATGGCGAGTCGATTGAAAGAGACGAGCAGGGTCAGGCTCGTTATTTTCTCAACAACATCAATGGAGTGGTAGAAGACGGTTTTCTAGTGCGCGTGTGGGGAACACAACGTGAAGTCACTGAACAGCGGCGATTGGAGGCACAGCTACTCCATGCTCAGAAAATGGAAGCCGTAGGCCGATTGGCTGGGGGAGTGGCCCATGATTTCAATAATCTGTTGTCCGTCATCCATGGATATACCGAAATTCTGCTGCGACGCTTTTCTCCCGAAAACCCCGCGCGCCGGGAAGCCGAGCGTGTCCTACATGCTACCGAGCGCGCGGCAATACTAACCCGACAGTTGCTCGCCCTCAGCCGGAAGCAAGTTCTTGCACCCCGTGTCCTGGATTTGAATTCCGTTCTTGGCGATATGGACCGTGTGCTCCCACGCCTGGTTCGTGAAGACATCGAACTCGTAATCCGCAAGGAACCGGAGTTGTGGCTCGTGCGCGCCGACCCGGCCCAGATGGAGCAGGTGATCGTGAACCTGGCCGTCAATGCCCGAGATGCGATGCCGAGCGGCGGTCGTCTCACGTTGGAAACGAAAAATGTGGAACTCGATCACCGCGTCTCGCGCCAGGATCCTTCGCTGCTTCCGGGCCGCTACGTTGTGCTGACGGTGGGCGACACGGGTATTGGCATGGATGGCGAGACGCGCGCCAAAATCTTCGAGCCGTTCTTTACTACCAAGGACATTGGCAAGGGGACCGGCCTCGGACTGGCTACGGTATACGGAATTGTGCATCAAAGTGGCGGACATATTTCGGTAGACAGCGAATCTGGCAAGGGCTCGACTTTTCGCATCTACCTGCCACGGGCCGAAGGCAAACTCGAACCACTCGCCGAGCTACCCGTGCCAGAGCCTGCGCCCCGGGGCACCGGGACTCTGCTGCTGGTGGAAGATGACGCCGCAGTGCGAGGGTTGGCGCGAGAGGTGCTCCAGGAACGAGGTTATACGGTGCTGTCAGCAGGCAGTGGCGAGGAAGCCATTCAAGTCGTCGAGAACCTTCAGGAGCAGATCGATCTGGTGGTAAGTGATGTGATTATGCCGGGGATGGCAGGCGATGAACTGGTCGAACACTTGCGACTGCGTTTGCCGGGATTGAAAGTTGTGTTTGTTTCCGGTTACGCCAGCGATGCGATCCCAAAAATCGTCACCGACTCCCACACTTGTTTCCTTCAAAAACCCTTCCCTGTGCAAGAATTAGTCCGCAAGGTTCATGAGATGCTGGTCGCGAAATAGGAGTGGTGGCAGTATTTCGCGCATGCATTTGGTCACTTATCCAGCCGCGCCGACCGGTGATCTTCTTTAGCAGGCAGTTGTTTCTCGTAACCTTACCAAGCGGAAAGCCCGACAGGGATCTCACATGGATGGGTCGGGTTCTCCCAGAAAGTGCCGAATGCTCGATAACAGCTCCTCGTTATTAACCGGCTTTTGAAAGAATGCCTTTGCTCCATCCTTGAGCGCCCGCTCGCGATTGGGGTAAGGGTGCCGGGCAGAAATCACAAGCACAGGAATCATACCCAAAAGGTTGTTGACTTTGAGCCGTTCCAAGACCAAGAAGCCATCGCCGGCGGGCAAACCCAGATCAAGAATAACCAGATCAGGATTATGTCTTCGGGCTTCGCTAATGGCGGTCATGGCATCTGACGCGAAGCAGGTATCGTAGTTGTTGGCTCTGAGGCGGACCTGCAACCCCAGAGGCATGTCGGGATCATCGTCCACGATGAGAATCTTCTTATTCATGGCAGCCATTCCTCGAGAAGGTTGC
>QIAP01000259.1 GCA_003225075.1 Acidobacteriota bacterium
AAATTGCCGTGCGTTTCAAGTTCCGCCGAAGACTTCAGCGCGGCACTGGTAGCAGCTTCCGCAGGGCTACTCTCTTCCATCTGTATTTCCAGGACTCGAGCGATTTTGTTCAGTCTCTTGTCTAGGGCCCTGCGATGTTCCTTGACCAGTTGATGCATCCGCTCGGCTTTGTCGTAGCGCTTCGCTCCCAGATACTCAAAAAGCTGGATCAGGCAGTCCCGCTCGCCATCCACACGCACGGTGGTCAGGTGAGCGGTTAGGACATCCATATCCCTCACTTTGCCCGCTCTCCTCCTGATGCCAGCGAGTTGCTTAAGCAGCCATTTCTCGTTGAGCGGCGCATCGAGTCCGGAGGCCTGCAGCTCAACCTCAAGGCGCCGCGCGCGTGTGCGGAGTCGGTGAATTTCTCCCGGAGTCGGCCGCCGAGGCATCTTCTTGATAGTCTTTCTCAGTTTGCGCAGGTCGTCTTCAATTCGGCTGGTATCAAGTGCCATAGACTACCCATCTTACGTAATTTCATTGCCTGCCTGAAGCGGATCAATGATGTAGTATCCCTCGGCGAGCGCGGCGGGATGCTGCGTTCAACGTAATCAATTTTTCTCGAACATACTTCGGCGGCTTTTGGCATAATCGGCATTCTGCCTTGCGAGCAGACAAAGCTCATTGCCGAGTGTTAAAGGAAAGGTTTCCCGATGGCCGAGCCTGAAGTAAATCTCACGAGAAAGTACGATGCGGTCATCATCGGGTCAGGCGCGGCGGGCGGAATGGCCGCTCACGTCCTTACCAGTCACGGCCTGCAGGTGTTGCTACTCGAGGCCGGAAAAAAGCTTCCGATTGAGCAGGAATTACGCTCGATGGAATGGCCCTACGATAATGCTCATCGCGGATTCCTTCCTCCCGATTCACATTCAATGAGCTTCAACGAATATACAATCCGTAATCCCCCATATGGTCCCGGTTTTGAAAAATCCAAGCATCTCCACAGCTATATAGGCAGCAGCGACTATCTAAAAAACATCGTCGTGGACGAGCGTGAGAACCCGTTCACTGGAACCAACTACGCCTGGGTTCGCGCGCGCTGCCTGGGAGGAAAGACAAATATCTGGGGGCGGCTCGCTCTGCGGCTCTCTGATTACGATTTCAAGGCAAAGACCCGCGACGGCTACGGCGAAGATTGGCCCATCAGCTACGGCGATATTGCGCCCTATTACGACAAGGTTGATCTTTATCTGGGCATCACCGGTGTGAAAGAAAATTTGCCGTACCTGCCCGACAGCATTTTCCAGCGTCCCACAAAGCTAAACTGCGCAGAGGTAACACTCAAGCAAGGAATCCAGAAAATGGGGCGCGTGCTGACGCAGTATCGCGCGGGTGTGACCAGCGACGGACTCACGCACAACAAATACCGGAGCCGCTGTTACGGCCGCGGTGCCAGGCAAAGCCAGTGGCGTGCACTTCGTCGATTCGCAGACGATGAAAGACTACAACGTACGCGCAAGGGTCGTTATTGTCGCTGCTTCTACGCTCGAATCAGCCCGGCTTCTTTTGCTTTCCAAGTCCCGTCTCTATCCAAACGGCCCCGCAAACTCCAGCGGGCATGTGGGCCATAATTTCTGTGAACACGTCATGGGACCTGGCGTGGCAGGGCGGGCGAAGGACCTCGTGGGCAAGCCGCCGACGCTCGATGACGGCAGGCCCGGCGGCTTTTACCTAACCAGATTCCGCAACTTGGCCGAAAAGCACGCCAAGTTCATCCGCGGCTACGGGTTTGAAGGCGGAAGCGGCAGCGCCATGTTTCCCCGGGGAACTGACACGCATGGATTTGGGGCCTCCTTCAAAGAAGAGGTTCGCAAGAACCAGGGAGCGTTCATAGGAATGGGCGCTTTCGGCGAGGTGCTTTCTCGCTACGAAAATTACGTTGAACTCGATCCGGTGGTGAAAGACAAGTGGGGAATCCCGTCGCTGCGTTTTCACTACAAGTTTGGAGACAACGAGCACCGCATGGCCGAGGACATGAAGGAAACCGCGCAAGAGATGTTCGAGGCGGCGGGATTCGAGATCGTGCACGTCAGCAGCCGCGTCCTCACGGAAGGCTGGTCCATCCATGAGCTCGGCACGGCACGGATGGGGAACGACCCGAAGACTTCAGTCCTGAATCAATTTGAGCAATCGCATGACGTTAAGAATTTGTTTGTCGTGGATGGCAGTGCCTTTGTCAACGCCAGTTGCCAAAACCCCACATGGACCATCATGGCGTTATGCTGGCGCTCCTGCGACTATCTCGCCGAGGAACTTCGGAAAGGCAATCTGTAGGGAGAGGCAATGTCCACAAAAGATCCGATTGATTTGAGACAAGATCGCCGTCAATGGCTGGTGACTTCCGCTGGCATACTCGGCGCATCGTTGCTGCCTTTGTCGCCAGTGTCGGCGGAAACGTCGCAGGCGGAAACTGCACCGCTGTCGCTATATCGACCAGGTATTGCGCGAAAGCTTCGACGACAATCAGAAGACGCTTTGGCGAGACGGGCTCCGCCTGATCGATGTAATGAGCCAGCACTACCACGGAAAAACCTTTGTCAACGCCACGCCGGAGGACCGGATCGCTTTGCTAACGGTCCTTTCCGATCACGTGCAGATGACCGACCTTCCCGAAGTCCGCTTTTTTGTGGAGCTGAAACGTATGACGGTCACAGGCTACTACACCTCCAAAATTGGCATCCATGACGAATTAGAGTACAAAGGCAATCGTATTTTGAAGGAATACGTCGGCTGCGATGACCAAGGACCCGCGTCGTCGTAATTCGACGCGCAAACTCGCAATTGATATTCACGGGAGAGTTGATGGGCAACGGTAGAGTAAAAGTTGGGATCATCGGTTCGCAATTTCAAGCGGACATCCAAGCCGCATCCTTTCAGATCATGCCGCACGACGCAGAAGTGGTGGCAGTCGCTTCTCCCACACCTGGCAATGCAGCCGAGCTGGCTAAGAAATTTGGCATCCCGCGCGTGTACACCGACTACCGCGAGATGTTGAAAGAGCGCGACATCGAAATGGTTACCATCGCCGCGCCTAATAGTCTGCACGCGCAAATGACGAAAGACGTCGCCGCGGCCGGAAAACACATTGTTTGCGAAAAACCGCTGGCGATGACCATTGCCGAGGGTGAAGAAATGATTGCCGTGGCGAAACGCCACGGCGTTCTTCTGATGTATGGTGAGGAGCTTTTCTTCACGCCAAAATATCTGAAAGCCAAGGAAATGGCGGATGCCGGCGCGGTCGGCAAGATTCATCTCGTCAAGCAGAGCGAAAAACATTTCGGGCCGCACAGTCCCTGGTTCTGGGATGTGAATCGTTCGGGCGGTGGCGCGCTCATGGACCTCGGCTGTCACGGCATCGCGTTTTGCTACTGGTTCCTGGGACGCTCGCCAATCAAGACTGTTTACTGTCAGATGGGCACGTACGTTCACGGCGATAAGACAAAAGCGGAAGATGAGTCGCTCTGCATCCTGGAATTCGCCAATGGCGCGGTCGGACTGATCGAAAACAGTTGGGCGCGCCGCGGCGGTATGGA
>QIAP01000027.1 GCA_003225075.1 Acidobacteriota bacterium
TTGAATACTCCCGCACACACAAAGTTGCAGACTCCTACAAAGGCGACAAGTGGATGATGTCTATCATCCTGGGATGGTTTAGTGGACACGCCGCGAGCGACATTACCCCGTCGGAAATCGAAACTCAGTTCAACGGATTGGCCAACAGGGGCCGCATGCCCGCGACGCTCAACCGTTATCGTGCATTGCTGAGCCTTGCTTATTCGCTGGCCAACAGGAACGGCAAGCTTGCTGTCAACCCAGCGCGGCTCGTGCGCCTGAAGCGCGAAAACAACGCGCGTGTACGCTTCCGCGATGAGGTTGAAGAGGCCACCCTGAGGGCGAAAATCCGCGAGTTGCACCCGAAGCTTGAGCCGGAATTCGACCTTGCGAACCACACTGGCATGCGGCGGGGCAAGCAATACCGGCTTCGCTGGGAAAATGTGAGCCTGAAAATGGGGATCATTACCATTCCAAGAAGTAAACACGGGGAGCGCCGGTATATTCCCATCAATTCGGCAGCTCAGGTGGCGCTCGAAACACTGGCGGCCAGTACAAACGGATCGCCGTATGTCTGCTCCGGATCAAAAGCAGAGCGGTCCAAAGATCCTCGTCGTTGGTTCCAAGAAGTCGCGCGGGAGGCAAGGATGCCCGATTTCCGTTGGCACGACCTGCGGCACACCTTTGCTAGCCGGGCTAGTCATGGCCGGCGTTGACCTCCGCACCGTGCAGGAACTGATGGGGCATAAGACCATAACCATGACGGTGCGGTATGCTCACCTGGCGCCGGCGCACCAGCGGGAGGCAATTGAGCGTCTGGCCCAAAAACGAACTGACACCACAAATGACACCGGGCATACTCGACAGCCGCAGACGGTGCCGGTCGTTGTTTACTAACTGTCTCTATGCGAAGATCGTACAGCGCCGTGCGAAAGTGGCGGAATTGGCAGACGCACCAGACTTAGGATCTGGCGGGGAAACCCGTGGGGGTTCGAGTCCCCCCTTTCGCACCATGTACTTACAGGATGTCTTCATTCTCTAATTTTAGTCCCTGCGGAGGGCCTCCGCTCGCTGGCGTCCGATTCAGAACAAATCCGATCCGAAGAGAGCGCTCACAGATTCTGCTTCGCGATAAGCGCCCACCATAGCGTGAAAAGAACGCGTTTTGAAGGCCCATTTGTGCAGTACAAGTCCGCCAACCCCGAGTGGATTCTCGAAGCTCCGATTTGGGCCAGCACCGTACCCATCTATTGACATCCCAAAACTGTGAACCCGAAGCTTGGACATTAGCTCCTTCTATCGTCAAACTAACCACCACCGGATAGAGCGCGCAAATTGCTCCGAAGACGGTTCGGGTCTCCAACCGGAAGAAGCCCCTCGATCTCCTGGTGGGTACGCTCCCAGACAGGAACGGCCTTGGCTAACAATGTCATCCCTTTCGGCGTCAGAGCCATCAAACGGCTACGCCGATCTCCGCGGTCTGTAGCCACTGTCACCAATCCACGGCGTTCCAATGGCTTCAATGCAGCAGTCAACGTGGTGCGGTCCATTGCGAGCAAGGACGCCACGTTTGCCATCGCAGGAGGTTCCGGCCGGTTTAGTGACATCAGCAACGAGAATTGTCCATTCGTGAGATCAAGTGATCGCAGTGCTTCGTCAAAACGTCGAGCGAGGGCTCGTGCCGCGCGCTGAACGTGAAGGCAGAGACAACAGTCGCGCACGAGAAGCGTTGTCTCATGAGGAACGTTTCGGCGATTTGACATAAATCAATAATGTTGATATCAACGTATTGTACGCCCTTGGAGGACAATATGCAGCATCATTCAGTTGTATCCCAGGAACAATGGCTCGCTGCGCGCAAAGCGCTGCTGCTGAAAGAAAAGGAATTTACGCATCTCCGCGACAAAATCAATGCAGAACGTTTGGCTTTGCCTTGGGTGAAAGTTGAGAAGAATTATGTCTTTGACACTCCCAAGGGCAAGAAGAATTTATCTGAATTGTTTGATGGCCGAAGCCAGCTCATTGTTTATCAGTTCATGCTTGGCCCTGGCTGGGGCGCAGGTTGCCCCGGTTGCTCTTTTCTCTCCGATCACATCGATGGCGCCCTTCCCCATCTCGAACATCACGATGTCACCTGGACTGCCGTGTCCCGTGCGCCGTTGGCCGAAATTGAGGCGTATAAGAAGCGCATGGGGTGGAGATTCCCCTGGGTGTCCGCCTTCGGAAGCAACTTCAACTACGACTACCACGTTTCCTTCACTGAGGACGAATTGGCGAAAGGCAAAGTCCTCTACAACTTCACCGAAACGCCTGTGCCGGCGGGATCGACGGGTACGGAATTGCCGGGCCTTAGCTCGTTCTATAAAAACGACACAGGCGAAATCTTTCACACCTATTCAAGCTACGCTCGCGGTGGAGAGGAATTGATCGGCACGCTCATGATTCTTGATCGCGCGCCAAAAGGACGGAACGAGAAGACGACAATGGATTTCGTACGGCGTCACGATGAATACGAGAACACACCCAAATTGCATGATTGTTGCGCTTAAATTAGCGCAAACGATAAGGCCGCTGCGGCCCGCGCGGCCAGATTCCAGCGTTCGTCTCCACAGACCGCTTAGCAAGGTATTCGCTATGCTATTCACCACCGGCAATCGGACCTCCCATCTCGATAAGTAGAAAGGAGTAACATGCAAACAATCACGCCGCACTTGTGGTTTGACAAAGAGGCTAAAGAGGCCGCCGAACTCTACACATCCATTTTCAAACATTCAAAGATTAAGAACGCGGCAACGCTTCACAACACTCCGTCGGGCTCGGTGGACCTTCTTACCATTGAGCTTATGGGGCAGGAATTCAGGCTCATCAGCGCCGGTCCCCTCTTTAAGTTCACTCCGGCTGTGTCGTTCCTTGTTGCCTGCGATACGAAGAATGAAGTCGATGCGTTGTGGAATGAACTCTCAAAAGGCGGTTCGGCGCTCATGGAGCTCGGGGAATATCCGTTCAGTGAGAGATACGGTTGGACACAGGACCGATACGGCCTTTCGTGGCAGGTGATGTTCATGGGCGACCGTAAGATCGAACAGAAAATCACCCCGACGCTCATGTTTGTCGGTGAGCAGTGTGGGAAAGCGGAAGACGCCATCAAGTTCTACGGATCAGTATTCCACGATGCAAAAATTGACCATATTCTCCGCTATGGCAAAGATGACAAGCCCGACAAGGAAGGAACCATAAAGCATGCCGGCGTTTCGCTTGAAGGCGAACACTTTGCAGTCATGGACAGTGCTCGGGCACACAACTTCACCTTCAACGAAGCGATTTCGTTCATGGTGCACTGCAATACCCAGGAAGAAATAGATTACTTCTGGTCGAAGCTCTCGGCAGAGCCGAAGGCGGAGCAGTGCGGGTGGCTGAAAGACAAGTTCGGCCTCTCTTGGCAGATTGTTCCGACGGTTATGGACGAGATGCTCCAGGACAAGAATGAGAAGAAATTGGCGCGTGTAACCGAAGCATTTCTCAAAATGAAAAAATTTGATATTGCCAAATTGAAGGAGGCCTACGGCCAAGACAGGTCAGCCGCCTAGCCAAGCGCCTATGCCATGGCGAAAGTCGAAACTCCTGCAATAAGTATCGCTACCTAGACATGGTGCTATGGCGGGCTGAGGCACGAACTATTCGGGTCCGTGCCCGGCGATTCCTTTAGATGGCAAGTCCGGCTTCGAAATGCGACCGCCTGGATTTTCGAGTTCACTTTTTGCGGTTGTAAGTAAGATCGTATTCGACAGTCTAGGTTTTTCCACCGTCCGTCGATCCCTGGCTGAATTGACGCACCTTGTCCGAGCCAAGATTAAAGAACTGCAGGTGACGTTTCAACTTGGTGCCATCTAGCTGTGGAATCTCGTCAGTGTAAAAATCCATCACTTTGTCTTTGAACCCGCCGTAGAAGTGAATCATGCCTCCGGTATTGTCCACCCAGAACTGCTCCCAGCGCTTTAAGTTGGAGTTATAAATGTTATAGCTCTTGCCTGTGTAGCCGGAGTTGCCAAGAGAGGTCCAGTTCTCCCAAATCACGCAATCGCCGATCACTCGCTCAATGTGACTCATTCCAGCCTTCGAACGGTCTTGGGTCGCGACGACGTCCCAATCTCCCACCCAGAAATCAAATTGACGATTTTCGTCCGTGTAGTCGCAGGGTGTTTGGTTGTGTCTGGCCTGTTCGAGCAAGGCAGCAAACCGTGCATCGCTCCGGATTGACTGCAGATCAGGATCGGTGCTCATTTGGTCTGGCTGGGCGTAACCTTGTTTAACCGCCGCGGTCAATTGTTCCAACGATTTGTCCGGTTGCCCCATCGACGCGTATGTCGCTGCCATGTCGTATCCCACGATGGACACCGGCGCACCTTTGGCCTGAGCCTTCTCGAAGGCTTCGAGCGCTTTCTGGTGTTGTCCAGTCCGTTGAAGACAAACGCCGAGCCGGTACCAGCTGCGATAGCTCTCAGGTTGTGCGTGCGCAAGCTGATCATAGAGCAACGCGGCCTTGGGCCAGTCCTTCTCCTGATAGGCAGAATTGGCTGCGACCGTCTTGTTGTCCAACGAGTCTTCGGATTGCGCGCTCACAAACGGCAATTCGCCAAGTAACAAACAGGCGACAAGAAACGTACTCCTCATGAAAGTCATCTATTCCCCACTGATAACTGGGTGAGCACGTCGTGCTGCCGACCAAAGACGAGGAACTGCTACAGATGGTAGCAACCCGCGGGGGGTGCATACGTGGGCCGGGACTAACCCACGCTCTGCTAGGACGAAAGCATCTTGTAGCGCGACTGGAAACAATCGCGGGATGAGCCGGAATTTGCCTCTCTAATCTGGCCGGCATCCACTAGCGCTGTGTCCCTTGACAGGCTCTGCTGTAAGCCCTTCCACGGCTATGTCGATGGCCACGAACCAGTCTTTCTCGTTGTGGGTGGCACGCAACTGCTCCAGCAGGATGCTCCGCAGCGTCGCTGGCTTGGGGTTTTGCGCGGAGGCGTGAAACGAGTTTCGTTTCGACAGGGCTCGGGCTTCCACGAAGCACAGGAATTTGTCTCTTTATTACACCCTGTCATCGCACCGTCAGCGTGGCGGTGGTCAAATCCATCGTAGATCCCGTAATTGGTGTCCCTTGCACGACGACGTCGTATGTGATCCCCGGATCAGGAGGAGGCAACGGCGAAGCTCCGCCACCGCCACAACCCACTAATGCTAACGAGAGGCAGACTAGCGAGAAAAACAAGCCGATACTTCTTTTCGTTTTTGATGCTGCACCCAGCAGGACCATGCCCATCAGCGGTAGAAACGCAGCATAGACAAGCGGTCTCGCCTGTCCGCGTCGTGGCCGTGTGATTCCAGCGCTTGCGGCTTTCGTAGTGATGGTAAGTGTGAAGTTCACGGCACTCGGGCCGGGTGTGATCGTGGGGGCGGAAAAGTTGCAGGCACCGCCGGGGGGTAAAGTCCCCGGCTTACAAAGAAGTGTTAAGGGTTGAGTTGGGTCACCGGTCTTGCCATTGAGTGAGAGAGGGTAGGTTGCCACCTGACCGGATGCGACACTTGCGGGCGGCGGCGTTTGCACCAGGGGTGGCGGAAAGACAGTGACTTGGGCTGCGTTGGAGAGGCTACCATCCACCTGCGAAGCAGCAACTATCGTGTCTACCTGCGGGGCGGAAAGGTGGGCAACCGGTGTATACACCCCGACAGTGTTGATCGTGCCGCACGGACCATTGTTGCACCCGCGACCGCTCACACTCCAATCGACATTGAGATAGGACGTATTTGAAACCGTGGCAGTAAATCGTAATTGCGCACCACCGGTCTGAGTTGATGCCGAGACCGGTGAGATGGAAACCATGACTGCGGGCGACTGTGTCACCGTAAATGTCAGACCCGCTATGCCCAGCGTGCCACTCCGCTGCGTACTAGTGCTGTTCGCGGTGATCGAGTAGGTGACGATACCGTTTCCCGAGCCCGAGTCGGGCGACGTAATGGCGATCCAACTCGTATTGCTGGTGGCACTCCAATTACATCCGATGCCGGCTGTTACAGCGATTCCGACTGTTCCGTTGCTGCTCGCCGAGGTGAACGACTGCGATGTTGAGTCGAGCATGAAAGCGCAGGCTTGAAGGACTTGCAAAGTAAATGGTTGTGGTCGGCTCATGTCCTGAGACGCACCTGTGATTATGACCGTATAGGTGCCGGGAGGCGTGGCCACTGTTGTTGATATAAAAAGAGCGGAACTGCTCGATCCACTGCCAATCCCGATTGCGTCAGGACTGAACGTGCAGTTTGCTCCGGAAGGCAACCCTCCGCAGGACAAGCTCACAATTTCGCTAAAGCCATTAATGGGTGTGATGGTTACGGTTGTGTTCGCACTTTGTCCTGCCGTCATAGTAGTAACCACTGATTTGGGCAAACTGAGGTTGAAATCGGTCACTTGTATAGTCGCAGAGGCGGAACTAGTGCCATCAGCATTTGAGATTGCGGTTACGGTCAGCGGCGTCGCGGGCACTGCAGATGGTGCCGTATACAAACCGCCCGGAGTGATGCTTCCATTACTGGCCTGCCACGTAACCGTAGTGTCCGCGGCGTTCTGAACGGTCGCGCTGAACTGCTCGCTACCACCAGCCACTACCGATGCGGGATTCGGATTGACTGAGACCGAAACAGGAGCGATCCGAACGAAATTGGCGACTGAGGGTACGCCAGATGAGTTCAACAAAAACAACAGGTAGTATCCCGGCGGCGCTATGTTGGGGTTAGGAGGAGCCGTCACGGTAAGGCTGCCTGAGCCGGCAGTATACGACAGCCCGACAAGCCTCTGCTCCATGTCAAAAGCGTGAGTAACGGAGCCCGCTTTTACAAGTACGACGGAAGAAATATCGAAGGAGTCAGGACTCTCAACTGTAAAAGTGGTTCCATAACCTACGGCACCTGGGGCGCTTGTGATGGTCGGTCTCGGAGCAGGCATTGGATTTCCATTACTGTCGGTACTGAACAGGTATGCGGGTTGATAAATCTCCATGTGCGACTCGTAGGTCCCACGCTGGGGATTGCCTCCTGCGACCCACACAGTTGCATCCGGAAGCAGCAAGGCGATCGAGTGGTATAGGCGGGGAAACGCATTTGCTCCTGCCGAGGAAAAAGAGTTACTCGCGGGATCATAGAGATCCGCATTGAACGATGCTGTGCTCGCGTTTTCGTCGGTCCCGGAGCCCCCCAGTGCCACAACTTTGCCGGTGGGGAGAATCACGGCATTCATTTCCACTCGCGCCTGCGACATGGCGGGTCCGGGTTGCCAACTGGGCGTGGCGGCTGAAAGATCAAACAGCTCAGCAGTCGCAGTGGCGGTCGGCACTCCGCCTCCCATAATCATCACTACAGGGCGGTAATTGTTGACCGGCGTAAGAGGTAGCAGGATGGAAGTGCCGTACGTTCTGGCATTAGTGTAATTCGTAGTTGCCACAACTTTCGTCCAGGTGTGGGTGGACGGAGTGAAGTAGCGGGATCCAATGCCCGGCCCTGAATAAAACACGTTTCCGTTCGGCAAGACGTGAAGCCGTGGATAGAGCGGAGGGATCCAACCCGCCGGGTATGAAGGGCTCCAGCTGTTGGAACCGGGTGTAAAGATTTCGACTGTGCTATTGGTCGCTCCAGTCTCATCGAGTCCGGAAAAGGTCATGATGGTGCCATCGGCAAGCACCGTTGCCGTGGGATACCATCGGCCGTGCGCCATGTTGGGGAGATCCGTAAAACTGCCAGTCGCAGGATCGAACACCGATGTGTTTGCTAGTCCACGAAATGGATCGTATTGCAAGTTGCCGCCATTGACGAATGGCCTTCCGTCAGGTAGCACGACCATCCCGTTGCAAAACATGTCCCAAGTTACAGGTTGGGTAGCAATGCTTCCGCTCGCTGGATCCCACACCGCGGCCTGGAAATTCAAGTTGGACGGATAGTTGCCAGACCCGGCGATTACCAGCACCTTGCCTGTATTGAGAAGGGCCGCATGGATGGGATTGATCGGCATCGTATAGGGCAGTGTCGTCCATTGGCCTTGAATATTGCTTTGGCCCACAGCACGCGGAAGCACGATCAAAAGAAGCGCGAGAATTAGCACGGGCATTGCGCAGCAGCGCGATCTGCACCCGCGTCTTCGTCCGGAATTGTAAACAGCAGTTACGAAAGTCATCCTTAACTCTGATTACGCTGTTGATCTGCTACACAAAGAGTGGTGCCTTGGACATGGCACTCTGATTTCCAAAGCGAAAGCGCGTTAAGTTATTGTTGAATCGAGCCAGGAAGCGCGTCCGGGGAACTATGTCTTACCCGGTAATTGTGCAAACGATTGCACAATTTGTAAGGCACAGGCGCCAGCAAATGGAAAACTTGATGGTGAGAGGTATTTGCTATGTCTCGGCTGCGGCGCGTTAAGCACGCCCAGCGGGCAGGAAATTTCGGGACTCTCGGCTACGGTACGAGGCGTGTTGGCCGTTTTCTTCAGGATTCAAAAACTATTACCATATCCTGGATGGGGTCTCGTGGTCGGGGCTGCCATCGTGTTCACCGGAGGCGACCCACGTCCGTGAGTTGTTATATCGACGGACAACTTAGGGTCAGGGAAGCATTCACGAGGGTTGCCGAAGCCGACGAGTCCGCCTACATTGCAATCGAGATCGTTGCCTGGTGAACATCCATGCCGATATACTTCGCCTGGTTCATGACGGCGCTCCTTTTCGGTAAGTGGTGGTGCGAAGAATCACAACCTACCGTAAAAGTGGGTGCCTTTTTATATTGCGTGTAATCGCGATGGAGGGGCGCATGCTTCTGGATGACTACTTGCCCGAGTTCGACGTGCGAACGAGCTATGCCACCCGCATCGCCGCGTCTCCGGCGAGGGTCTATGCAAGGCTGTGGACCGCTAACTTCGACCATTGGGGGGTAACGCGAGCACTTTACGCAGTACGTACGCTCCCATCGTTTCCGGCGCGACCGCGTGAGACCTGGCGCCGCTTCCGTGACGAGCTGTTTCGAAAGCGTTTTACTCTCGACGGCATGCTCTCGGAAGGCTTTACTCTGCTTGAGGAGCGGCCCGGCGAAGAACTCGTGCTCGGCACAGTGGGTCGCTTTTGGCGTGCCCGTGGAGAACTGTGCGCAACCAGTCCAGTTCGATTCCGTGCGCCCGCCCCTTCCGGAACCGCGAAGGCGGCATGGAACTTCGAAGTGGGTATACGGGCGGACGGCGCTACGGAGCTTAGGACCGAGACTCGAGTATTGTGCGCAGATGCCGCGACAAGGCGACGCTTTCGCGCATATTGGACGCTGATCAGACCATTCAGTGGCCTGATACGGCAGGAGATGCTGGCCGCGGTCCGAAGCGCAGCGGAGTCGGGTCAGAGTCGAAGTGTTGATCCCCGGTAGATGTGCTCATGTGTGTACCCGGCCAATGAATCCTGCCGACGCAAGATGCACGCCTTAGTTGACGTTAAGGCGATTGCACTCACGACTTCGGTTGCTGGTGTAATGATTCCATAACAATGTCGGCTCCCAAGCCCGAGTAGACTTTGGAGGCGCAAACCAACCAAAGGGGCTCGGAGGAAAGGAGCAAGGCCCACCCCGTCGAGGTGGTTGTATAACTCAGAAACTAGATGCTCGATCAATTGGGCAAACACGGTGCGGCCGGAGTTCATACCGCATTGTTGCCGCTCAGCCTGTTACCCCCAAGACGGTCGCGTTTCCTTTTCCCTCTACGCAGTATGATCCCGTAGAATTCGTGCTATTCCGGAACGGAGGCGAGAAAATGCGTCGATATCACCACATTGGAATTCCTACCAGCCAACCGAGACCGGGAGAGCGCCACATCGAGCATCTAAAGACCTTTATTGTTGGACACAAAAACAGCGAGTATGGCGTCGAATGGATGCGGTTCGAAGCGGACGCACCGATTCCCGAGTTGGTCCGGCAAGTGCCACATGTTTGCTTTTGAGGTGAGTGACCTTGCGTCCGAGCTGGTAGGCCGGGAAATTCTGATTGCGCCGAACAGCCCCTGCGACGGCGTGCGCGTCGCGTTCATCGTCGAAAACGGCGCACCCATTGAGTTGCTTGAGTTCACCGACCCCAACCATCCGGATCGGCGTTAAGACACGACTTGGAGTTCAAATCGTTCCCGCCGACACCGCCGCGCATCCTAAGGACACTCAACCGCTTACGCCAACCTCACCCAACTTTCCCCGGACAGCAGTGATCCGCCATAGGTAGCTGAACGGTTCAATGTTCCGGTCCACGTGATGGAGAGGCGTCTTGGCATCAGAAACTAAGGCCGGACACTGGGGTCCGAGAACTGCCAATAGGTAGGATCGACTCCACGCTGTCCGACTGGAGTCATAGTCGGGCATTTTTTTCCTACAGTTTATTCCTCGCGATACTAAGTAGCTTTGCAAGCTCCTGAAATCACTCCACTTGTAACGCTGGAAATTCACACGGGGATCTCCGGTTCGGCGACGCACGTGCCCTTCTCCTAATTTCTGGGAGGAGTGTCATGCCCAAAAAAAATCCGGAAGCAGGGAACGTGGTTTCGAGGTTTGCGTCGCGTCCACGGTTGAAGAAGCGTTGGTGATCATCCAGTCTGAGGAATTCGACGTTCTCCTCTCAGACCTCAACATTGGCGCGGAAGGTAATGGATTCGAGGTGGTTCGCGAGATGCGCCGCCTGCATCCGAAGTGCCTCAATTTGCTTTTGACAGGATTTCCCGCCTTCGAGTCGGCTGTGGAGGCAATTCGCCGTGGAGTGGACGATTATTTCGTCAAACCTGCGGATATTGACGTTATCCTTAACACCATCGAGAAGAGGCTCCGGGCGGGTTAGTTCTTTGGACGCGATGGTCCGCTATTCATGGCTTCTTCCAGTCAGTCAGCGACATTAACTCGTCCAGGATCTCCTGCAATCTTTGAATTCGCCGTTCCTGCTCGGCCGCGTCCAAGACCTTTTTCCCGGCTTGGATGTATAACTGGTTAGCGTTTCTAATTGACGCTATTTCTTCCCGCAATTCCTTGATACGCTCTCCGATCGGCCGCTGCATTGTAGCTCCCTTAACTCGCTTTCCTCATCGGTTGATCGTGAATCCCGGTCAGGCGTGAACGGAGATAAGCTACTCCTTGACTAAGGTAAATCTCTTTGCGTCCGATGGCACGGACCGCGTCCAAGAGTTCGTGGGCGAGATCTGATTTGCAGATAAAACCTTTTGCCCCGGTATTGAACGCCTCGCACACTACTTCGGGAGACTGGTGATGACTGAGAAATACTATTTCTGATGTTGGAGCAACTTCGTGAATACGAACTGCGGCTGACAAGCCATTCAATTCCGGCAAGCTGATATCCAGCAAGATCACGTCGGGTTGCAGATCCTCCGCTTTCTTGAGCGCGTCGAATCCTTCCGCAGCTTCGCCCACCACTTCGCAACCCGGCTCTTCCTGAAGAATAGCTCTGATTCCCCGCCTTACGATCTGGTAGTCATCAACAATTAGAATTCGAAATGGGCGGTGCCTTACCATGACAGCTTCTTTCCTTGGCTTCGGAGCGGCGCCCGGTCCCTTAGCCTTCCCCATAAAATTGAAACTCTTCCGGACGATTTTGTCTACCACTGAAGCCATTGCTCCGAGCATACTGCCGACGATTCTTTTCCTCGGCGGCTCTCGATCGGCCGCGGCGGCTCTGAACTTATCTATCCAACTCTGCTCGTGATCAGACACACTAGTGTGATGCTTTCAAGTCAAATTCGGTAGCTCGCCACGGCGATTTGCGGAGGTTGCGGTACTGTTGCTGCGCTTTGCTGAGCGACGGCCATGATCTGATTTAGAATCGGGTTGATGAGTGGAAGCTTAGGATTCGGCCGTAAACCCAGGGGGGACCGGAGTCCGCACTTTTTTGCATCCAGCTCAATTCTGGTCGTTCAGATCGCCAAAGTCATCTCACCCGTCAGACCACCAAGAGCATGCGCACTGTCCTGATTTGCCATCAAGAGGAGGCACTGAACCGCACCGCCCTGCCGCGGTGGCTGGCTTCTTTCTCTACCCTCGCTGGAATAGTGGTTTTGCAGGAAACCAGCGCCCAGCGTCGGCGGCGGGTAAAGCGCGAACTCAAGCGAGTTGGTCCTTTGCGGTTCCTCGACGTCCTGGCTTTTCGCTTGTACTACGCTGCGTTCCTGGCTAGCACGGACCAGCAATGGGAGCAGACAAAGTTGGCAGATCTATGCCAGCGCTATTCGGAAATTCCAGTTTCCACGCCGATACTGGTGAGCGATTCGCCAAATACCAGGCGAGTGCGAGAGTTTATCCAGCAGGCCGCCCCCGATCTGATGATTGCCCGCTGTAAATTTATCCTAAAAGAAGAGATCTTCATGATCCCCAAGGATGGCACCTTTGTAATGCACCCGGGGATTTGTCCGGAATACCGTAATTCCCACGGCTGCTTCTGGGCCTTAGCTAACGATGACCTGGAGCACGTCGGCATGACGCTGCTGCGAATTGATCGTGGTGTCGATACCGGACCGGTATTCGGGCATTACACCTGCCATTACAACGAACGCGAAGAGTCGCATATCATCATCCAGCATCGAACTGTGTTTGATAATTTGAATGCTCTCCAGGAGCAGTTCATGGAGATTCACGCAGGTGTTGCCGTTCCGATTGATGTGAGTGGCAGAAAGTCGGCCGCATGGGGGCAACCCTGGCTCACCAAGTATCTGCATTGGAAAGCCGCGGCAAAGCAGCGATGAAAGCCATTTCTTTGCTCTACCACGACGTCGTTATGCCCGGCCACTTTGACAGTAGCGGCTTCACCGGCGGTGACGCCGATATCTATAAGTTTGCACGCCCCGAATTTGAGCGCCACCTGGAGGCAATTGCCCAAGCTCCCCGACGGGGTGAAGTTACTGTAGTAAATTCCGTGCCCGGAAAGGTCGCTTCCGGCTCTCTGCTGCTCACTTTTGATGATGGCGGTGTAACCGCCATGTCTATTGCGGCGCTTCTCGAAAGCTACGGCTGGCGCGGCCACTTCTTCATCACGACTGACTACATCGGCAAGCCGGCATTCTTGTCCAAGGACCAAATTCGAGAATTGTACGCCCGCGGCCATGTGGTGGGGAGCCACTCCTGTTCCCATCCCGCGCGTATGTCACGCTGTCCGCCGGAACAGCTTCAGCGTGAGTGGTTGGAGAGCACTCGCGCCTTAACCGAGATCCTGGGAGCGACTTCGACGGTTGCTTCGGTCCCGGGAGGCTACTACGCCAGGCGCGTAGCGATAGCGGCTGCAGCGGCCGGCATCGAAGTGCTATTCAACTCCGAACCCACCACTCGCATCAAACAGGTTGCTGGATGCCGGGTTTTCGGACGCTACTCCATCCGGCAAGGAGTTTCTGCCAATACGGTGGGCACCATCGCATCCGGCAACTGGCCTCCTCGGGTGCGACAATACCTGTATTGGAATTCAAAGAAGATTGCCAAGCGGCTGGGCGGGAGTTGCTACCTCACTCTCCGAAAATGGGCATTCAGGAAAGATCCCATTGACGATCGAAGCGCCGGCTCTGGGTTATAGTCGCGATAAAATCCTGATTAAGATGACGACTGCTAAGATGCTGAATCGTGGGTAAGCAAAGCGTGCGTCCGGCAACCAGATCAAGTTGGCTTCCTGCTTTCCTCTGTTTCCTGATGCTCCTGATATCGTTGTTTCGCATCGTCTCCACCTATCATGTGCTCTCCCAAGCCTATGACGAGCCGGCGCACATCGCTTGCGGCATGGAATGGCTTAATAAGGGAACGTACACACTTGAACCACTTCATCCTCCTCTGGCCCGAATAGCAGTCGCACTTGGACCTTACCTGGCGGGGTTGAGACTACCTGCAGTGCGGATTCTGCAGGATCAGCATGGCCGTTCGTACGATATATTTGGCGCCGGTAACGACATCCTGGCGGAAAGCGACTATTTCAAGACTCTGTCCCTTGCGCGTCTCGCTGTTTTGCCGTTTTTCGTGTTGTCCGTCATCATGGTCTTCTGGTGGACCCGTGAGCTGTTCGGTGATTGGGCTGCTGTGCTTGCCGTACTCACTTATACGAACCTGCCTCCAATCCTGGCTTTTTTTGGTCTTGCCTACACTGATCCGGTGCTCACTGCGCTAGTTCCCTGGAGCCTTTTCAGTTTCAGTAGCTGGATCGAGAAGCGCACGGCAACCCGTGCCATGGTTCTCGGATTGAGTGTTGGACTGGCTATCCTTTCGAAGTTCACCGCGCTCTTATTCCTGCCGCCGTGTTTTCTGGTGATTCTCGCTGCCAAGTGGACTATTCGCGGTACCTCGGATTCGCCGCGGCGCTGGCGCTTAATCCAGCGCTCAAGCTGGACAGTCCTCCTTGCCGCATTGACGCTGGTTCTTGTAATTTGGGCAGGCTTCAGGTTCTCTCTCAACCGGATACCCAAACCACCTCAAGAGATGGCAGCACTTGAGCTCCTGCCGCGGCCCTTGAGGTTTATTTCCATCCAGGTTCTGCGCGTGGCTCCCTGGATCCCGGCACAGTCCTTCTTTGAAGGAATTGAGTCGGACCTCCGCATGAACGCCGAAGCTCCACCGTCATATCTGTTTGGCAACATCCGGCGCGGGGGCTGGTGGTATTTCTTCATCGCCGCGGTCGCGCTTAAGACTCCAATAGCTTTTCTGATTCTGTCAGCCGTGGGTATGGTCGCCATTCTCGCTGCTCCGACACCGGTTCGAGATTGGCAACATCTTGTCCCGTTGCTGTGCGTCATTGCCATCCTCGTCGTCACCATGCCTGCAAGGATTAATTACGGAGTTCGGCATGTGCTCGTCGTCTACCCATTAATGGCAATTGTCGCCGGGCGCGGCGGCATGTACCTCTGGGAACGCCGGACCAACTTACGTCTGCTTGCCAGGATGGCCCTCTGTCTTTTGTTGGGATGGCAGATAATCTCCGCCGCCCGAGCTCACCCTGATTACATTTCATACTTCAATGAGGTGGGGACGAAAAGCAGTGCAGATTATCTGCTCTGGGGATGTGACTTGGACTGCGGACAGGATACCCACCGTCTGGTTGAAGTCCTGAAAAACCGCGGCATTGACGATATCACTCTATGCCTGTTCACTAGCGCCGACATCAAGTCCTTGGGACTCCCAAAAGTTAACCAATGTGTTCCGTACCAACGAAATACAGGCTGGTTTGCCGCCAGCATACGTTTGATCAAGACCGGTGACGCCTTCTGGGGAGGTAAGCATCCAGACGCCTATGCCTGGCTGTCCGGCTACACACCAGTGACCACTATAGGTAAAACGGTTCTGCTTTATTACATTCCTCGTAATACCCCGCCCGAAACTATTCCACAGGCGCGACCGAAATCTCCTACCAGTCTTAGTCAATAATCGTATAACTCTTTTTTTTGCTTAAAGATGCAGAGATCGGCGGGGGAAGTGGGTGGCTCAACCTTAGATTTGCATTGAGCATCTTACGTGCAGCTAGAATCCGCAGGGGGGCAGTATGCCCTGCGGGTTTAGCGTGTGCAAACCAAGGGGAATGGTAGGCCATTTGACCCGTGCTTGTGGAAAAGTTACACTTCGCGACGTATACAGAGGCTTTTGCCTTCAGACGATCTCCCCTTTTTAGGATTTTTTCGCATTGTTATCCAAGTCATTATGAAATTCATTCAGCCTGCTAAGTATCTGTACCTAATGATGTTAATGGCGGCCTTGGGGCTGCCGCTGATGGCACAGCCGAATGTGCAGGGGCAGTGGACGACCATGTCCCGCACGATGCCAATTAATCCAATTCACGTCTCACTTCTCAAGAACGGCCAGGTGTTGGTAGTTGCTGGATCCGGCAACAATCCACCTAACAAGAACCTCCAGGCAGCCATTTGGAATCCGCAGACCGGAACCACAACCACACAAACCGTCAGTTGGGATATGTTCTGTAACGGCGCCGTAGTGCTACCCGACGGGAGAGTACTTATCAATGGAGGTACCCAGCAATACAATCCGTTTTTCGGGCTCCCCAATACTTCTGTGTTTGATCCCGTCAACAATACCTTTATCGACCTGCCCCCCACGCTGCATGGGCGCTGGTATCCCACCTTGATCACTTTAGGTGATGGCAGGGTCATGACGTTCTCTGGTCTGAATGAGACCGGAAGCACGAACAACACGGTTGAAATTTTCGCACCAACCTCCGGAACCTGGAGTCCGCAATATACGGCGAATTTCACGCCGCCTCTTTATCCCCGGCTGCACCTGCTGCCTAGCGGGAAAGTCTTTTATTCAGGTTCGACTCCAAGGTCGCGATATTTCTTTCCCTCCAGCCACTCCTGGTCGAGCGTTATTGCGACCACGAATTACGGCGGCACGCGCACGTACGGAAGCTCCGTATTGCTCCCACTCACACCAGCCAACAATTACAAACCGGTGGTCATGCTCCTGGGCGGAGGTAATCCCGCCACCGCCACTACGGAGACCATTGATCTTTCCGCAACCACGCCGGTCTGGCAATGGGGACCCCCGATGTCACAGCCTCGCATCGAAATGAACGCTGTCATTCTTCCTAATGGCAAAGTTCTGGCGATAGGGGGTTCGGCCCAAGACGAAAACGCGAGCACGGCCAGTTACAACGCTGATCTTTACGATCCAGTCACGAATACTTTCTCGTCGGCCGGCGGCAATGCTTTTCCCCGGCTATATCACTCAGTCGCATTGCTTCTTCCCGATGCCACTATATGGCTCGCCGGCAGCAACCCTAAGCGCGGCACTTACGAGCCTCACATGGAGATTTATCAGCCTGCTTATCTGTTCAATCCGGATGGCAGCGTGGCCATGCGGCCGACGATCACGAATGCTCCCACCACTATTGGATGGGCTGGAAGTTTTACGGTCCAGACCCCTGATGCCGCCACCATCAGTTCTGTAGTTCTAGTCAAGGCGGGGTCGACAACTCACGCCTTCGACATGGACCAGCGACTCGTGGGTTTGTCCTATGTGGTAGCAGACTCCGGCAACTTGACGGTGACGGGACCACCCAACTCCAACATCGCTCCGCCCGGGTACTACTTGCTGTTTCTTTTGAATTCCGCGGGCGTTCCCTCGGTCGCGAGTTTCGTGCAAGTCACCGCGGGTCCAGACTTCACGATCACGACCTCGCCCCCTCAGCAAGCCACTGTTCCCGGCGGCACCGCGACTTACACAGTGCAACTTGCGCCTTCAGCTGGATATAGTGGAACCGTAAACCTGTCCGCTATTAACCTTCCGACCGGAGCCACTGCTACTTTTAACCCGAATTCAATCTCCGGTCGGGGAACGTCCGCTCTAGCGGTGAACACGAATGGCCTAAATCCTCCCAATTTTCCGGCGACATTTCCCTTCACAGTCAGTGCAACTGACGGTACCCTCACTCGCAGCGACACAGTCAAGTTGATCGTGAATTCGCCCGGTGACTTCTCGCTTGCGGCATCGCCTGGAAGTCTGACAATAACTCGGGGAGGCGCGAGCGGTCAGTCAACTATTACTCTTTCCCCATCTAACGGATTCGTAGGAGCTGTAAACTTCACCGTGACCGGCTCACCTGGTCCAAAAATCATCGCCACCGTCAGTCCCACCTCGCTGCCGGGTTCTGGCACTACGACGCTCACCGTGCTGGCACAAACCGGGTCAGTGACCGGCAACTTCAAGCTGACTATTACAGGCACAAGCGGAACGATTGTTCACAGTACCGCCCTGAATCTGACTGTTCAGTAACTCTAAACGGGAAGAATGATCCGAATCGCGTCTATCAATCTCAAGGTGTAAACCATTTCCTGTTGCGACGGCTCACCGCCACCGTATCCGTGGCGTAGCGCACGCCAATGAAGAAAAAGGATCGCACGTAGCTCGCTGAGTCCGAGCCCCTCCAGCGCCAACTTCTTACTTTCGAGAAAATCCATTCTTTGTTGGGAAGCCAACTCCCTGTAACGAACGGCTTCAACATTCGTGTATGCGTTGAAGCTGCCTGCGAATGCCGCGATCTCATCCCAAGAGGAAGTCGAGGTAGGAATATCGGATGCCTTGAGGTTTTGATTAGGGATTTCAACTCCTAAAGAGAGTCTTTTTTCAGTCAGGAACAGAATCCTGTTTTCCGGACCAATTCTACTTTGTCAGAGCGAAGCTCTCGAAGGACAGCTTACTACTGCCAACCAAATTGGGCCTCTCTCAGAGGCTAAGGCTTCCACTGGCCGATTTCAGTCAACAATTCGTCCAGTCCGGCTTTCTTGATAATCGCGCCCACGGCCGCATGATCAATGTGCGGCGCGATTGGATTCGGGTTCTGTGCAATCGCATAAGCCGTAACGGCAACTATGGCGGCACCAGCTTTGAAGTCTACTGGATCCACTTTATCGAAAGTGTCGCTGGATTTGTGATGGATCTCGCCATAATGCGCCATGTCCACCTTCAAATCGAGGGCCGGGATTCCCTGTAACATGAATGGGCCATGATCGGTATCATAACTGACGTCCATCGAGAGGTCATCGCCGCTGAAGTCTTTTAGCAACGAATCGCTGATCGGCTGCATGGCATCACGCAGGTCCTTGCGGCCCTCTACTTTCCACCCCTTCGGATGACCGGCGCCATTATCCGTATTCAGCACGGCGACACATTTGTCGAGTTCCGCCAGATGTGCCTGGGTATATGCATAGGAGCCTAAAAGTCCCTGCTCTTCCCCGCCCCACAGGGCGAACCGAATCGAGCGTCGCGGTGGCTTTCCTAGCGCCGCCAGGGTGCGCGCAACCTCCATCACCATAATACTTCCCGTGCCATTGTCCTGCGCTCCTGTGCCAAAGTCCCAGGAATCGAGGTGTGCTCCAATCAGAATCCACTCGTCTGGGCGCTCGCTGCCACGCAATTCGGCAATCACGTTATTGACCTGTGTTGGTCCGGAAACTTTGTTTTCCACCTCGATTTGCACACTTACTGGTCCGGGCTCCAGCAACCGGCGAATCAGTCTCGTATCCTCCATTCCCACCTGCGCCATCGGCAAAACGCTCACTTTCGCTCCCCAACTGGAATCGTGCGCGTTCAGCACATTGTTTAATTCGCGATCGGGGAAAATTACGCCTAAAGCGCCGACATCCTTAAAAATCTGATATGCCGCATGCAATTTGGGCAATGCCTTGACGTAGCCCTCGGCAAAGATTTTCGGCGTGTCGAGCATGACGATCTTGCCTTTGATCTGATCGGATTGTGCCTTGAGTTTCGCCATGTCAAGATCTGCGATCAGCACCACGTCGCCCCTGATGCCGCCCGGCGGCGTCGAGGGCGTCCACCCGAGGGACTCAACGTGCAAGGCGCGAGGCGTCGGCCCCAGGATTTCACCGCGCGCGCTGCCGCGCTGCCACCCGTTCGGAATCGTGAATGCTTCGAGGCGAACGCTCGTGATTCCGAAAGAACGGAACTTCGAAGCCACCCAATCCGCGGCACGCTGATGCGCAGGAGAGCCAGTCAGACGGCCGCCGACACCATCTGTGAGCTCACGTAAGGTCTTCATCGACGGGCCGGTATAAATCAACGCAGCCAGACCATTGGTCGTCTGCTGCAGGTCACCCGACTGCTGGCCTGAGAGGGTTACTCCGAAAGCAAGAATGAGAGGCAATCCAAAAGCACGCTGAAGATTCATTTCACCATCCGGTACTTGAGATATTTGTGAAAGCTGCCACCCGGCATCAAGGGTTGGGGCGGGGCATTGTGCTACGAGCAGGCGCCTGAACGCAACCCAAAATGAAGGCAAGCCTCGGGCGTGCCGTCATCCCGTGCTAGACTCGATCTAGTTTTCACCGCTTCAACCATGCGGATCCTCACCCGCTACATTTTGCGCGAAGTGATATCGCATGCTGCGATTGGCGCAGCAATCTTCACTTTTGTCCTGTTCACTCGCGATCTGGAGCGCATTCTGGAACTGGTCGTCCGCAAGAGCGCCCCATTACCAAGCGTCGCTGAAATATTCTTTTTCACAGTGCCGGTCGCGCTGACCTACACAATTCCCATGGGTGTATTGGTCGGTATCCTCATCGGCCTCAGCCGGCTCGCCGCAGATAGCGAAATAACGGCCATGCGAGCCACCGGCATCGGGGTGTGGAGTTTCCTGCGAATCAATTTGATTTTCGTTCTGGCAGCCTGGCTATTGGCCCTGGTCAACAGTCTTTACGTGGCTCCGCGATCGCAGGCCGCCATGGCACATCTGCAAGACAAGCTAAAAACCTCCCAGGCGTCCTTCGAAATCCAACCACGGGTTTTCTATGAAGGACTTCCCAAGGCCGTGCTCTATGTGCAGGACGTAAGAAGCGCATCCGGAGCTGCAGTGTGGAAAGGCGTCTTTCTGGCAGATATGAGCCTGCCCGCGGCGCCTCGCATTACTCTCGCGCAAGAAGGAATCCTGATCAGCGAAGGGCCCGACGCTTTGCATCTTCACCTCATCAACGGGTCGATACATGAGACCGATCCCAAATCGCCCGAGCATTACCAGATTTCAACTTTTCAGGACACCGATATTCCGATTCAACTTCCCAGCGCTGAGAGCAAACAAGAGCGCGAGCCTCCGACAATTGGCGAAATGGCCACCTGGGACCTGTTGCGTCAGGCGCCCCGGGTGGACCGGATCACGGCACGCTGGTACCAGATTGAGTTCTATCGCCGACTCGCGCTACCTACCGCCTGCATTGTTCTGGCGCTAGTCGGGATTCCCCTGGGTCTCTCCTCGAAAAAGGGCGGTAAATCGAGTGGGTTCGTGCTGACCATACTGCTGGTATTCGCGTATTACTCAGCCTCGCTCATCGGAGTGTCCCTGGCGCGTCAGGGGAAAGTTCCGCCCTCTCTCGGTGTGTGGCTGGCCAATCTGGTATTTCTCCTCGGCGGCTGTTTCCTGCTATGGCGAGCCGAGCGGCGCCCATTTGAGATCGCTCCGATTCGTGCGACGTGGGGACGGCTCATGCATGGGCTGCAAATGGGAGGAGAAATGCTCGCCAACTCCCGCAAGCACGATGATGCATTTGAGCGCGCGGCGACCCGCCGTCGAGTTTTCTTTGCCCGATTTCCCACCATTCTGGATGACTACATTCTGCGCGACTTCTGCGTTTATCTCGCGATGATTGTAAGCACGTTTCTCATGCTGCTCCTGGTGTTCACACTGTTTGAACTGCTGGGCGACATTATTCGTAACCAGGTTTCGCCGCTCCTCGTGGTGGCCTATCTGCTGAACGTTTCCCCCTATTTCTTTTACAATGTGGCGCCGCTGGCCATGCTGCTCGCGGTTCTCATCACCTTCGGCCTTATGCAGCGCTCCAACGAAATCACCGCCATCAAGGCGACGGGTATCAGTATTTACCGCATTATCATCCCGGTGCTGCTGGCGGCTGCGATTCTGGCGGGAGCGCTTTTCTTTTTCGACCAGCTCTACCTTCCCCATGCCAACAAACGCCAGGATGCACTGCGCAATCAGATCAAGGGCAAACCTCCACAAACTTACCTGCGACCCGACCGGAAGTGGATCTTCGGCCAACATTCTGACATTTACTACTACCAGTTCTTCGACTCCGACCGTGACCAGTTCGGCAGCATTTCGGTTTTTCAACTTGATCCGCGGACTTTCGAAATGACGCGGCGAATTTATGCCGAGCGGGCCCATTGGGCGGACCGTCTCCAACGTTGGGTGTATGAACAAGGCTGGCAACGCGAATTAAACGGGACTGCAATTCAGAACTATCGTCAGTTTGAGGTGGAGACTTTCCCGCAACTCAGCGAGCCGCCGACTTATTTCAAGAAAGAAGTAAAACAGTCATCGGAAATGAGTTACGACGAACTGCGGCGCTACATTCATGACTTGCAGCAAAGCGGGTTTGACGTGGTGCGACTCCGGGTTCAATTGCACGAGAAGTTCGCTTTCCCCTTGATCACACTGGTCATGGCGGTGCTGGCGATTCCCTTTTCACTCTCCGCAGGCAAGCGTGGCGCCATCGCCGGGGTTGCTGTCGCTGTAGGAATTGCCGTCGTGTACTCAGTTGTGTCTCGTCTGTTTGAGGCGATGGGAAATCTTAGCCAGTTACCGCCAGCTCTGGCGGCATGGTCTCCCGATCTAATTTTTGCATTTTTCGGCGGATACTTGATTCTCAAGGTGCCTACCTAACTTCATTTTCGACGTGTGGTCTCTCCACAGGCCTCTGAAAATCGATTGAAGGAAACCGTCCTCACCCGTCCGCTACACGGTCGATACCGAAAGAGTTACCGAGATTATTTCAGCGCAATCGCCGACGGTTGCGCCGCCGTCGAAACAGGCGCAAGTGGAGCCAGCACACCTGACTTCGCGGTGATTTTGAAGCCTGAGATCGAGTCAGATCCAATGTTTGCCACGTATAGGTAAAGTCCGCCGGGGTGAATTGCCACAAACACAGGTCGGGTGCCGGTAGATGGCGCTTGGGCAAGCGCCGTCAACTCGCCGTTGCTGGGATTGATGTGATATCCCGAAACCTGATTCGAATTCATGTCTGCGACGTAAAGGAAATTTACCGAAGGATCGATAGCCGCGGAGACCGGACCCAGTCCTGCAGGGAACGGTGAACCACTGACCTCAACAGGAGTGCCGGCAATCGCACAGCTTGGGGAGACGGTTTCGCAAATCACAAATGCGCTGACGTCGTTCGACCCCTCATTGGCCACGTAGAGGATAGTAATCGGCACTGGATTCGTGGTGGGTGTGGTCGCGACCGCTAGTCCTGACGGCGCGGTACGAACGGGGAATGGAGATCCCAGTACTTGAGTGAGTGCGCCTGAGCTATCAATGGAGAAGACTGATATCGTTCCTTGCCCCTGGTTAGCAACGTAAAGGAAACTTCCCGAGGGGTCGACCGCCACTGAAGCAGGAGTTGCGCCCGATGTGGCTGACAGCGTCCCGGTGGGAAATGAGCCGACTAAGGTAACGCTTCCGCCTGAACCGACCGAAAATACCGACACATCGTTTGAACCCTGATTCGCTACAAAAAGAAAATGACCCGCATGATCTATCGCAAGCGCCACGGGAGTGGTTCCGGTTGCAGGATTTCCACTGACAGCCGTCAGCGTTCCATTAGGGTTGACCGAATACGCGGAGAGTGTATTCGATGCACTGTTAGTAACATATGCGAAGGCACCCGAGGGATCGAGAACAATGCTTGAAGGCACATTCTGGGTCTGAGCACTGGTGTTGATCTGCGACAACCCCCCGGTGCTGAGATTGATGCCATACGAAGTGACCGAAGAGGCTCCTTCACTCGTTACCAGCAGCACCCCCGCAGTCCTGGAGGGCGAAGTCCCACAGCTGATTAAGAAACTGCCCAATGCGATTAGAAATAATATGCCGGCAAATCCGCGAACCTTTATCGACATTTTCCTCCCTGTATTTCCTCATCGCGATTCGAGTGGGACAAGCTTCGTCTGCGCGAACTGAGGGCCATCAACTGCGGCATCCAACACCCTCATTTGTGTATCAGGAATGCCCGCGAAGCGCAAACTTCGCAATGCTTGTAAACAGTTGGAATCACTTGGAAATCATCGGAGTTGCCCGTGGCCATAGGGATTTTCCGGAAGCTCTCCAGGTGTACTGATTCAGTGCTGTTTACTCCTCAGCGGCAGCACCGATTCGGTCTCCGACAGGTCGCTCGGCGCGCGGAGTAAGAGGCAAGCGAATTTCCACGATTAGTCCCCCTTCGGGGCGATTTGCCGCCTTTACCGTTCCCCCGTGGGCGCGCACCGTGCGTTCAGTAATGGCCAGCCCCAATCCGACGCCACCGGTCTGGCGGTTGCGAGCGTCATCAAGACGGTAAAAGGGACGAAATAGTTGGTGCAAAGCTTCCGCCGGGACTCCGGGTCCGGAATCCGCCACCCGCAGCACAGCTTCTGCAGGCAATGCTTGGTCGGATTTCTGCAATTCGACTTTCACCTGCGTGCCCTCCCGCGTGTAGCGCGTAGCGTTCCGCACGACGTTCTCAATCGCGCTGTGCAACAGCGCGGGTTGCCCCAACACAATGCAATCATCGGCGACAACACAACTTACGCGGCAGTTGCGGTTTTGGGCCTCGAAGTCTGCGTCCTTACAAATTTCACGCACCAGCTCTCCGAGATCAATAGCGGATCGTTGCACAGTCTCTGCGCCGCCCTCCAACCGGGCGATCGTGAGCAGCCGTCCGATCAGCTCATTCAAGCGCTCAGCTTCCAGCTCGATCCGTTCTAAAGCGGTTTGGGCGTCGGGCCCGGTGCGCTGTCGGGCCAACCCCAGCGCGACATTTAGCCTGGCGAGAGGCGAACGTAACTCATGGGAGACGTCATTGAGGAACCGGTTCTGCGCGTTGACCAGATCTTCCAGGCGAGCGGCCATGCTGTTGAAATCGCGTACCAGTCCCGCAATTTCATCGCGACGGCGTAGCGGAGGCGCTTGCGCGCGGGCGGAGAGATCTCCAGCGGCGAGCTGCTGAGTGGCAGTTCGCAGCCGCACCACCGGCCCCGTCAGGTATCGCGCCAATATGTAGCAAACCAGGCCTGAGGAAACGATAGCGATGAGCAGTCCTAGCCCCGGAACACCATGCGGGCCAAAGAAAATTCGCGGACCATGCGGCAGCTCGATTATCAGCGTGAAGCGGCGGCCCTTGCTATCCGTAGTGGATTGGCGCATGAATGGGGATGGCATTAACATTGACCAAAATCCATGCCTATTTGGTGCATTGCCGCCAGCCATACGCTCCGCCCATCCTGGTGGGGCGCGATGTGAAACCTCGTTTCTCTGATCGTCGAAGAGATAAGCCCGCACATGTTGCGTGTGCTGCAAGTCTTCCAGGTATTGCCGAACTGCAGCTTCCCCACCCCGTTCGTAGGCCTGCACAGCCTCGCTGAGAGCCCTACCCCGAAGCGCTTCCCAGGTCGCCAGCTCGCGCTGTGGGCGCAACGCCAGTGTGACCAGAATCGCCAGCACCACAAACAAGGCCTGGGCCAGCCAGAAAGACAGAAAGATTTTGAGGAAAAGAGTTCTCATCCCGTCTCGCTGCCGGCTTTCTCCCGAGGACGCGAGAAAATGTAGCCGACGCCCCGAATAGTTTTGATGTGCTCCGGGGCGCCTTCCGAATCACCGAGTTTCTTGCGAACCTTGCTGACGTGCATGTCGATGCTGCGATCGAATGGCGAAAATTTGCGGCTGAGCACCGCGTTAACCAACCGCTCGCGGCTGACTACGCGGCCGGCCTCGCGCAGCAACACCTCCAGCAAATTGAACTCGACGGAGGTCAACTCGATCAGGCTGCCGGCTTGCCGGACTGTCCGCGTGGCAGGATCGAGTTCAATATCGCCGACCCGTACAATTTGTAGCGGCGAGGCGGAGCGGTCACCGTTCTTGGTACGCCGCAGGATCGCCCGAATGCGCGCAACCAGCTCGCGGGGATTAAAGGGCTTGGGCAGGTAATCGTCCGCTCCGATTTCAAGGCCCACAATGCGATCCACGTCTTCGCCGCGAGCGGTCAGCAGCAGCACGGGAATGTGAGACTTCTCTCTTAAATGCCGCAGCACTTCAAAGCCATTCATGCCAGGAAGCATGACATCGAGCACTACTAGCAAATGGTTACCACGCAGCGCATGCTCGAGACCTCGTTTCCCGTCATGCACGCACTCTACTGTGAATCCCTCACCGCCGAGATATTCGCTGACCAGCCCGCAGAGTTCCACATCGTCGTCGATGACAAGCACCCCATCCATGATTGATCACTTTAGTTTTACAACACGGTGCAATGAATCCACATAAAGAATTGTCAATCGGGCATTTACACTGACCCCCCAATCCTTTACCTTTACAAAACTTTACGCTGATTGACCGACTCTTTACCGCACGACTGGGAGAAACATGTTTCCATCGAGGCAAGCATTCAGACGTTCCCGGAGAAGAGAACGCTGCAGGAGGAAATATGAAGTTGAGTCGCACCAAAATCATCTTGGCGGGGCTAATCATTACGCTGGTAGCAGCGGTGGCGGTTTCGCAGACCGTCAAGAGGGCGCATATGCACGGCGGAGAATTCGGCCTGGGCGGGCATATGCTCGGCTTCTTCACCGATTACCTTAACCTGACTGACGCGCAGCAGGCGCAGATCAAGGAGATTATGGCTAAGGAGCGGCCTACCATCCAGCCGTTGATGGAGCAGTTAAAGCAGTCTCACCACCAATTGCGCCAACTAGCCGAGAGTGGCAGCTTTGATGAAGGCAAGGTGCGTTCATTGGCTGCTCAGCAATCGCAGACGATGACCGAGTTGATTGTGCAAAAAACACGCATCGAATCGGATCTGTTTCAGCTGCTTACTCCCGAGCAAAAGACCAAGATGCAGGAATTCATGAACCGGCATGAACAACGCTTCATGAAGCATATGCATGAAGGAATGTCAGGCGACTAGCTGCTGTCGTCTGCCCGTGCAGGCGGGGAAGAAACACCTCTCTCTCTGTTTCCCCCGCCTGCTTTTTTCTTGGGCATTGCTCGTAAAAAAGGCGGGATAAGCAATTGACAACTTCAGTGATGACTGACGATTTCATTTTGGCGGTTGCCGCCGAGATGGCTTCCGGCATTGATGCGGCTGTGGAATGCTGGATGACGCAGGTTGAACGGGCGCTGGAAAACACAAATCTGACAACGTTAGGCCGCTTGCAGGCTGTTCAGGAAATTCTTGCGACTTACAAACGACTCACCGGAAAAGCGTATCTCGTACGCGCAGTCAGTTCGGTTAGCAGACAGACTTTGGGACTCAGGGATTTTGGCCCGGATCAAACTTGAATTCAACTTGACTCTTAGTCTCTGATTCTGCGGGCACGTACTTCCATTTCTTGACGGCGGTGACCGCTGCGTCCACAAACATCGGATTCCCGCCTACCAGCGAAACGGAATCCACCGTGCCACGGGATGAGATCACGATATCCAAACGCACGATGCCACTAATACGATATCTCTTCAGGCTCTGGGGGTATATTGGAGCTACCTTGTACACCGCTCGCCTTTCGACTTTTTCAGCGGCATGTAATTCCGTGGGACAAAGTCCTGTCATCATCGAAATGAACAAACCGATGGCAAAGCAAAAGCAACCACAAGACTTTGTGGATTGCCGAGAATAACGTTTTCTACCCAAACCAACCATATCCCTTTGAAAAACCTCGGGGAGTCCTAATACCTGAGGCTCCCAATAAGAAGTTAGGGCTTCCACAAAGTGACCGCAAGATTACCGACGTACCTGCGGGGGTTGGAGATCGATAGCCCAATCTGTTAGTAATCGTCGGCTAATCGAGGCTTCATACCCGCCGACAAGCTGCACCCCTAGCTGCTAGAATCGCATCTATTTAGGAGCCCATGCTGCCTAAGAGTCTGCGTCCTCTCCTGCCTTACTTAAAGAAGTACCGCGGTCAATACGTGGTGGGCACGCTCTGCGTCTTACTAAACAATGGTATTTGGATCCTCTTTCCGCAGATCATTCGACATGCAATAGACGGTCTGCGCCTGGGTGTCACGCGGCATAAGCTTGAGATCTATTCTCTTGAGCTGATCGCTGCCGCGGTTACCAAGGGCATATTTCAGTTTCTGACCCGTTGGGTAGTAATCGGCATTTCACGTGAGATCGAGTTTGATCTGCGAAATGATCTTTTTCAGCATCTGGAAAGCCTTTCCTACTCGTATTACCAGCGTACGCGTACGGGCGATGTAATGGCGCGCGCCACTAATGATTTGAATGCCGTCCGCATGCTGTTGGGCCCGGCCATCATGTATTCGGCGAATACCCTGGTATTCACCGC
>QIAP01000104.1 GCA_003225075.1 Acidobacteriota bacterium
ATATCATGTTCGCTACCGTCATGACTTGTTTGGTGATTGGCATCCTCTCGGCCGCGGAAGTGTATGTTGCCCAGCTAGTGTGGCCGGCTTCGCGGCCATTTCCGGACCAGGACACAGCGTATGTTTATGCCGCGGCGCTCACATGGGCGCCTCTTTTCAAGATCGTGGGCTTGACTCTGCTTGTGGCGAATTTTGGATCGGGGCTGGGAGCACAAATCGGCGCGGCGCGCCTGCTCTATGGCATGGGCAGAAGTAATGCCCTGCCAAAATCATTTTTCGCGAAGGTGGACGCAAAACACCACGTGCCCCGCAATAGCGTGATCTTCATCGGTGTCATCGTCCTGGCGGGGTCCTTTTTTCTAACCTACGGGCGAGGAATCGAGCTGCTGAATTTTGGGGCATTGATCGCGTTCATGGGCGTGAACGCAGCGGCATTCATGCGGTACTACGCACGAGCAAGCGATAAAAAGTTATGGAACTTGATTCCGCCGGTCCTCGGATTTGTGATCTGCCTCGCGCTGTGGCTGAACCTCAGCAGACCGGCGCAGGTCGTTGGCGGGATCTGGATGGTGGCGGGGACTCTCTTCGGAGCGTGGAAGACGCGAGGATTCCGTGAGCCGCTGTCGTTTGAAGTGCCAGCGGAGTAGACGCACGTGAAAAGCGCGCCATTGCAATCGGGTAAGGATATGCCGGATGATGCTGCCACGAATACTATCGTGAAACGCTCGTCGAGCAAGTCCGATGCGGTAACCATGAGGGATGTCGCGAACTTGAGCGGCTTCTCGCCCGCCACGGTTTCCATTGTTTTAAACAATGCACCGCTCGCACGTTATATAGCGCCAACCACCAAGAAAAAAATTGAAGAGTCCGCGCGGAAGCTCGGTTACCGGCCGAACGCAATGGCCCGTTTCCTGCGCAGCAAAAGAACGAACAGCGTGGGCGTGATGTTCTTCGATATTACCGATCCATTTTGTACGCCCATTTTACGCGGAATTGAGAACTCGTTGTATCAGGCCTCTTACGTACCGATTTTTACGGACGCGCATAATCAGAGGAACCGGTTCGAGCGTTATCTGGAAATGGTTCTCGACCGTCACGTCGAAGCATTGATCGTGGTTGCCAACTGGCTCTTCGTTGACATTCACCTGTTGGCGGATTTTTCGAAACGCAATATTCCTGCCGCAACAATTGGCTGGGAGCTTCCCGGCGACACCGTGAGTTCCGTGATGGTGGACAACGAAGGGGGCGGGCGGCTGGCGCTCGAGCATCTGCACAAACTAGGTCATCGGAAGATCGCCTTCATTCGCGGCCCAAAAACGCTGATCGATTCCGGGCCGCGTTGGAAAGGGATCCAGAAGTTTGCACACTCCGTGGGATTTGAAATCGACCAGAGCCTGGCCATGCAACTTCCCGAAGAATTCGACCCCAATTCGGGATTTGAAGGCGGTTTTCGCCTGACGGAAGAGCTGCTGCAGCGGCGGCGAAAATTTACGGCGCTGCTTGCATTCGACGATTTGACGGCGCTTGGTGCGATTCGTGCGTTGACCAAGGCCGGGGTCAAAGTGCCCGAGCAATGCTCCGTGATCGGCTTCGATGACGTCGCGATGTCCGCTCTTTCCGCCCCTTCGCTGACTACTGTTCGCCAGCCGCTTGAAGCCATGGGAAATCTGGCGGTGAACATCGTCATGGAAGGAATCAACGCCTCGCAGGAAAAGCGCGATTGGACCATCACGCATCACAGAGTCGCGCCGGAACTCGTCATCCGGGAATCCACGTGCGCCATTTCTTTCGCTGCCTCCGACGACTGAACAAATCGCCAATGAACGCGGCCGTACGCCCGTACTCTTTTACTTGACATTTCGTGGCCGGCAAAGTAATTCCACTGTCGCTTTCTTTCCAGCCGGCGGGACCGAACTCAGGGGAATTCGGATCATCCGGTTGACAGAACCCGGAAACGGGAAAGTGCGCAGCGGCAATCAGGGCCGCAGTCTGCGAGGCTCGCTTTGACTTGGACGCAGAATTACGATCCGTTTGGCCACTGGTGGCTCTCTACACTTGTTGCAGCACTTCCCATCATTGTTCTTCTAGGGCTTCTACCGGGGTTTAAGGTGCGGCCCCATATCTGCGCCATCGCCGGAGCGACCAAGGCGCTACTTTGCGCTGCTGCAGTCTTTGGGATGCCCATCAAGCTCGCCGCTGCGAGCTTTTTTTATGGCGTCGGATTCGGCCTGCTGAAAATCGTGTGGATTGTTGTTGCCGCTGTTTTTCTCTACGACATTTCGGTCGAGACCGGACAGTTTGAAATCATGAAGGAATCCGTCGCGGCAATCACGCCCGATCGGCGGCTGCAGTTGCTGCTGGTGGCGTTTTGCTTTGGAGCGTTCATTGAAGGGTCCGCCGGGTTTGGCGCGCCGGTAGCGATTGCAGGCGCTTTCATGATCGGCCTGGGCTTTCGGCCATTCCAGGCAGCCGTCTTGAACTTAATCGCAAACACCGCGCCGGTGGCCTGGGGAGCGATAGGTACGCCCGTCCACACGCTGGCCGCGGTATCTGGCCTTCCGGACGGCGACCTGAACAAGATGATCGGCCGAATCCTGCCGTTTACCGCGGTGATCGTGCCCTTCTGGCTGGTTCGAACGATGGTGAGCTGGGAGGAAACGTTCGAAGTGTTTCCCGCGATTCTTACGGTCGGATTCTCGTTCGCGGGAATGCAATTCTTTTGGTCCAACCACGTGGATAGCAATCTGGTGGACATTGCGGCGGGAATTTTTTCCCTGGTATTGACGGTGGTCTTTCTGCGCGTTTGGCGGCCCAAGCGAATCTGGCGATTCGCCGAAGAGCGCGGCGCAGATTCGAACGCGGTTCAAGAGGCCCGCGTGCGCGACACCATGGGAGATAAATGGAAAGTGCAGGCCGCTCCGTCAACCGACACTCCTATTACCCACACCTCCGGGCAAGTTGCACGGGCCTGGATGCCGTTTGCGATCCTGTCGGTTTTCGTACTCTGCTGGGGTCTGCCCTCGATCAAAGCCGCAATGGGAAAGGCCACGACTCCGTCGTTTAAGACCGGCGGATGGGACGTTCCGTATCTTCATAAAGCAGTGTTTCGAGCGCAGCCTGTCGTGACGAAGCCCACCGCCGAAAATGCAAAATTTGACTTCAACTGGCTAACGTGCACGGGATCTGGCTGTTTTCTCGCGGCGCTGGTCGCGGGCACTATCCTGGGCTTAAAACCAAAAGAACTTTTCCGGATTTTCAGGAAGACCGTGTATCGCATGAGGTTTGCCATCGTTGCGATGTCGTGCATGCTTGGGCTTGGATACGTGACACGCTATTCCGGAATGGACGCTGTTTTAGGTTTGGCGTTCACGCGAACCGGATGGTTCTTTCCCTTTTTCGGCACGTATATCGGCTGGCTCGGGGTGGCGTTGACTGGTAGCGATACATCGTCGAATGCGCTGTTCGGACGATTGCAGCGCATCACCGCTGAACAATTGAACTTGAGCCCGATTCTCATGGGCGCGGCGAACAGCGCCGGCGGCGTTATGGGGAAGATGATTGACGCGCAATCCATCTGCATCGCCACGGCGGCCACGAATCAAGTGGGTTCCGAAGGCAACATCTTTCGTTTCGTTTTCTGGCACTCGGTAGCGCTTGCCGCAATCGTGGGAACGATTGTAATGCTCTACGCTTATGTTTTTCCGAATCTGATTCCGCACGGAATGATTCCAGGGCATTAAGACATGGCTGCATCCAGACACGGCCGCATCACCGAACGACGCGAAAGTATGATACGTTTCGCTCGCTCACGATGAAAACTCCACTAAACGATTCACGTTCGAAAAACCTGGCCCGAGCAATTCTGACGGACATCCAGTTCTGGATTCCGGCGGCTGTGCTGCTTGGCGGACTCTGGGTGCTCCATTGGATTCGCTGAAAGCCGAAGCGGGGTTGCCGGTTGGCGCCCGGCAACTGGACAGCAAACGCCTGCGTCAATTGCAGGTCGCGGGGATTCTGTCTGGATTCAGCGCAGGCGCGTGGCTCGGCGCAGCGGAAGCGCCTACCAAGCTGGTGAACCTCGGCATCTCGCCCGTGATCGTTTCACTCCTCATGGTTAGCGGAGTCTTTCTTGCACGATGGAGTGTGCCTGCACTTATCCGCGGCACGGCTCAGATGCGCGTGGATGTGCGTCAGGCTCCGCATTTGCTTTTGTGGGGAGTGCTGGCCGGATGCCTGTGGGCAGTGGCGAACACGTTGACGATCTTGGCGATCCGCAACATCGGTCTAAGCATCGCGTTTCCGCTTTGGAACCTGAATAGCCTGCTGGGAATTTTTTGGGGTTGGCTACTCTTCCACGAACTGCGCGGATCGCGACGTATGCAGTGGCTTTCCGTTGTGGGCGGTGCCGCCGTGATGTTTTGCGGAGCGACCCTCCTGGCAATGGCATCCTCGGCACAGACAGGTGGCGCGACAACAACGCGCGGGATTCTAGCCGCGCTCGCGGCGGGCGCACTTTGGGGCACGATGTATATTCCCTATCGCAAGGCTTATCTCACAGGGATGAATCCCCTTTCGTTCGTAGCGTTCTTCACGATCGGCGAATTAGGGATGATGTTGGCCCTGGGCCTGATCGAGGCTGGAGGGCTGGCAGCGCTATGGCGCCAACTGGCACAGGCGAAGGATGTGCTGTTCTGGCTGATGCTGGGCGGCTTCGTATGGGTGATTGGCGATCTTTTTCAGCAGTACGCGGCTAAATACCTGGGGATCAGCCGGGGCATTCCTCTTTCTAACACAAATCAACTATGGGGACTTTTGTGGGGACTTTTCGTTTTCGGTGAGCTGCATGGAATGGCGGCCGGGCACTACGCGAGAGTCATCGGCGGATCGCTGCTGATGGCGATCGGCGCGGGCGCTATCGCTCTGGCCTCGGTGACCCGGGCAGAACACGCCCACTGGCGTGTCGCAGCCGAGCGCGAGGCTCTGCGTTATGGAATTGCTGAAGAATTCTTGAATTCAGGCATCACGGAGAGCAGGCCTACCAGCCCCGCGGTCGGAGCGTCGCGTTCCTGGCTGGACTGGTTTCTGGTGGCCGCGGCCACTGGAATTTTTAT
>QIAP01000041.1 GCA_003225075.1 Acidobacteriota bacterium
AGTCCGCCGCCACCCTCGCCACCTTGGTCACGTTTCCGGACCCAATCCGCATCGAGTAGAACGAGCGGTACACGAAAGTCACCGACACCAAAAAGAAGACCAGGGCAAGAATATTGCTGACGTTTGCCCCTGCCTCGTTCGTCAATTTCACCGCCAACTCCACAGCCAGCAGCCCAAAAAGCGTAGTGAACTTGATGACCGGATTCAAAGCCACAGAAGAAGTATCCTTGAACGGATCGCCCACCGTATCGCCGATGACCGTGGCATCGTGCAGCGGAGTCCCTTTCTGTTTCAATTCAACCTCGACAATTTTCTTCGCGTTATCCCAAGCCGCTCCCGCATTCGCCATAAAAATTGCCTGGTAAAGCCCAAAAGTCGCAATCGAGATCAGGTATCCAATGAAGAAAAACGGTTCCACAAAAGCAAACGCCAAAGTAGCGAAAAACACCGCAATAAAGATATTCAGCATCCCCTTCTGCGCGAACTGAGTACAGATTTCTACTACCTTTTTGCTGTCGGCTATTGAGGCTTTTTCTACGCCTTCCAGCTTGATGTTGGCTTTGATGAATTCTACGGCGCGGTAGGCGCCTGTCGTCACGGCTTGGGTGGAGGCGCCGGTGAACCAATAGATCATGGCGCCGCCGGTGATGAGGCCTAGCACGAAGGGGGCGTGCAGCAGCGACAGTTTGTCTACGTTCGTGGCGAGCCCGCGGGTCAGTGCCATGATGATGGAGAAGATCATGGTGGTAGCGCCTACTACTGCCGTCCCGATCAGCACTGGTTTGGCGGTGGCTTTGAAGGTGTTGCCGGCGCCGTCGTTTTCTTCGAGCAGGTCTTTGGCGCGTTCGAAGTTTGCGTCCATTTTGAAGTCGCGCTTGAGTTCGGCGGTAATGTTGGGAACCTGCTCGATCAGCGACAATTCATAAACAGATTGCGCGTTGTCTGTAACCGGGCCGTAAGAGTCGACCGCAATGGTTACCGGGCCCATGCCCAGGAAGCCAAACGCGACCAGTCCGAAGGCGAACACTGGGGCTGCGATCATGAGTCCCCTCAGGCCCATCAGGCTGAAGTAGTACCCGACCGACATTAGCGCGACCATCGAGAGACCCAGCCAGTAGCCGGAAAAGTTGCCCGAGACGAAACCCGAAAGAATCCCGAGCGAAGCGCCGCCCTCTTGTGCGGAAGTCACAACTTCTCTCACGTGCCGCGATTCGGTCGAGGTGAAGACCTTGACGAGTTCGGGAATGACTGCACCGGCGAGCGTCCCGCAGGAGATAATTGTGGCGAGCTTCCACCATTGAGTCGAGTCGCCGCCAAGAACAGGAATGATGAGCGACGAGATCACGTAAGTAAGCGCAATCGAAACAATGGACGTGATCCACACCAGCGAAGTCAGTGGCGCCTCGAAATTCATTTCAATGGCATTGCCATATCTAGCCTTAGCAATAGCGGCATTGATGAAATATGAGGCGGCGCTGGCAATCAGCATCACCACGCGCATAACAAAGATCCACACCAGCAACTGCACCTGCACGGTGGGATCTTTCACGCCCAGCAGAATGAAAGTAATCAGCGCCACGCCGGTGACGCCGTAAGTTTCAAAGCCGTCAGCGCTGGGACCGACGGAATCGCCCGCGTTGTCACCGGTACAATCTGCAATCACGCCCGGGTTGCGGGCGTCGTCTTCTTTAATCTTGAAGACAATCTTCATCAGGTCGGAACCAATGTCGGCGATCTTGGTAAAGATGCCTCCCGCGATACGCAGTGCTGCCGCGCCCAACGACTCGCCAATAGCGAAGCCGATGAAGCAGGGGCCAGCGTAGTCACTCGGAATAAAGAGCAAGATGATGAGCATCATCAGCAACTCAACGCTGATCAGCATCATGCCAATGCTCATGCCGGCTTTAAGCGGAATTTCGTAGATGGGGAATGGCTTGCCCGCGAGTCCGGCGAAGGCGGTGCGCGAATTAGCGAAGGTGTTCACGCGAATGCCGAACCAGGCGACGCCATAGCTGCCCGCAATTCCCACCACGCTGAACAGCAAGATGACGATCACTCGCACGGCTTCATACTTCAAGAGGACGCCGAAGTAGAGGACGATGATGACCGCGATGAACGCCCACAGCAGCAGCAGGAATTTTCCCTGGGTGATGAGGTAAGTCTTACAAGTTTCGTAAATCAATTCCGAAATCTCGCGCATGGCGCGGTGCACTGGCAGGTTTTTCAGGCGAGTGTAGATGGTGAGCCCGAAAAGCAGTCCGAAAACGCAGAACAGGATTCCGAAGAGCAGCAGGCGGTGGCCGTCTACTCCTAGAAACTGGACTTGCGACAGGTCAGGCAACTTCAGGTTAGCCTCCCCGCCGACTTCCGAGCTGGGCTGGGCGAAAGCGGCGGCCGCGCCGAGCGTTAGAAACGCCGCGGCGACCGCGAATGTCTTAGCGAACCGGCATCCTAAGGACGCAAGATTAGCCATCCAGATGCGCATGGGTATCCTCCAGGGATAAGAACTTGATCAGGAATGAGCACGTGTTTCATTGCGTGTTACGGCCCTGCCGTCCGGCAGACGTATGCCTCCGAACTCTTCTTTATAGCATCGGAGGGAGCGCATTGCCGGAGTTCCGAACACGCTTCCACTGCAAGACTAGAACAGGAGTGCTGAGCTTGGCCGCGTCGGACTAAATTGTGCCGCATCATCACGCCAGGGCATAGCCCAGCCTGAATGGCCGCGACACACAAAACGGGCATTTATAGCATGTTGGGGAGGGGAGGTCAAACGGAAGGGGAAGGTTGGTATCAGCCGCAAAGTGCATAGATCCTTCGGGTCGCCGAACCTTCGCTTTGCTCAGGCGTGACTCGCTCAGGATGACAGGCTTGGGGGTTGCGTACAGTTCATTGGAACTGTGGCTTGGAAAGACAGGAATGAGGGTGGTACGAACGGCATCGTCATCGGACGCAGAATGCAAAGGTCCTTCGTGTCGCCGAGCCTTCGCTTGGCTCAGGCTCGGCTTGCTCAGGATGACAGTTCAGAGGAATTCTGATTTCGGTTCGCCCGTCACAGACATTTCGAACTGCTGTCATCCTGAAGGCGTCCGTCGTACTGCGAAGCAGAACGATGAACAACCGAAGGATCTATGTACTCCTCGCCAAAGTTCTACTACGTTTACATCATGACGAACCGCTCGAAGACGCTATACACGGGAGTGACCAGCAAACTGGAAACACGGGTGTTTGAACACAAAAACGGCTGCAAGCATGGCTTTACCGCGCGCTACAAACTTGATCGCCTGGTATATTTCGAGCGTTTCGGAGCCGTGCATGCAGCCATCGCCAGAGAAAAGCAAATAAAAGGACTGCCGCGGATCAAAAAAATTGCGCTTATCGTATCGCAAAACCCAACTTGGAAAGACCTGAGTAAAGGATGGTACGAGCAGCATCGTTATCAGCCGCAAAGTGCATAGATCCTTCGTGTCGCCGAGCCTTCGCTTTGCTCAGGTTCGGCTCGCTCAGGATGACAACCCAGGGGAGGAAGCAGAGCAGGATGATCCGTCTGGAAACTCCCGCCCTGTCTCTCCAAGACCCGGCCGTCGCGAAGAATTAATAGATTCTGAAATCCCCTTACTGTCTAAGCCCCATCTCCCGACTGCTTTTCCCTCAGCAAATCTTCTACGTCGCCGATCTTGTCGCCCAACGAATTCAGCTTGCGCGCCAAGCCCTGAATTTCGGACTCAGAACGACGGTTGACTTGGTAATCGAGTTCGCCGCGCAGACGATCTTTTGTGTCCTGGCGATTCTGGCTCATCATGATGACCGGCGCCTGGATCGCGGCCAGCATGGAGAGGAAGAGGTTCAGCAGAATGAATGGATAAGGGTCCCAAGCCGAGCGATGCAAAGTTGAATTGATGCCGGTGTAAATGAGGATTGCGACCGCGAAGGCGATGATGAACGTCCACGATCCTCCAAAGCGGGCTACCGAGTCGGCGATGCGCTCGCCGAATGTGGCTTCCTCTTCGATCACCTCGTTAGGATTGCGACTGGCACGCAGCCGGACGAGCTGCTGCGAGGCATGGAACTGACGCGCCAGCACGCTGAGCATATCCATACCCGCATGCGGTTTGCGTTGCAGTAGAACCAATATGTCCTGACGATCGACTTCGATGCAGACGGTTTCCTCGATCGCCGTGGCGTTGGTTTGATGGGGAGTCTGCTCGAGCATGGAGGCGAAGCCAAAGAACTCGCCATGGGTGGGCTCGTCGATGAGGACCTCCTGGTGGTCCTGGTCCACGGTGGTGACACGGACGCGGCCGGAGAGCATGACGTAGGCCAAGCCGCCCGGGTCGCCAATCTTGTAGATACGTTGGCGCGGAGCAAAATTCCGCAGCTCGACCTGACCCGCCAAAACCGCGGTCTCATCTTCATCGAGCAGAGCAAAGAGGGGGACATGTTTTAACACTTCCGGTTTGCACGCCATCACTCACCTCGTCCTGTGAAAGTGGATGGGCCAGATCCATCCATGCTGGACATTTTAAAGTGAGGCGTGCCCGGAATTGCGTTAGAAGCGAAAGACTACGCCGGCAGAGTAACGGAAGCTGTTCTGGTGTCCGCCGATGCCGTTGAAGAACCCGGTGGATAATGCATCAAACGAGCTCAACTGGGTGTGCAGGTAATCGATCTGGACGGCACGAATTGCGAATCTGGGAGTCACACCGATATCGACACCGCCGCCGAAATCCATAGCAAAGCCAGTCGCGCTCTTAAGGGGCGTAGATAGGTCACCGATTAGGGGCAGACCAACAACGCCACTGAGGCTGGAACGGGCTGCGCCGAACAAGGCATGTGCGAACACAGCATTTTTGCCGAAGCGGGCGGTGGCGGTCGGTCCAACCAGGAAGTCATAGAACTGCTGGTTGGCGGAGGCCGTTATCCCCGGAAGGGGCGAGAAGGAAATCGCCGAACGGTAGTTACCGTCAAGCTGGGCGGTGATCCCGAAATAGCGGCTGAGGTTGACCGTGCCCTGGCCGGTCCAACCGTTGAAACCGTTGTTGTTGTTGCGGAGATAAGAGTAGCCGCCAAAGATCTCCGCCTTGGGAGCGGCAGTCTCCTGGGCCAGTAGTATTGATGGCGCGAGCAAAATAGCAGACAGTAAAATGACACACGTGCGCATTTCTCCAGGCTCCTTAGATAGAGGGATTTTAGTAGAATGCTTTTCTTACTGGGATGCAGGCTGAGGGCGGAAAGAGAGCCAGCATAGGATTTTATGAGTAAAGAAAATGAGGACGCGGACTACGGTATTTAGGGAAGGCCAGGCTGCATCAGATAGTCACCGGGAAGGGACGGCTCAGGATGGACATGCCAATCCAATGCAAGCATTTGAATGAAATTCGGGTCACCACCCCAAAGGCGCACGTTTGTGAAGACTGCGTGAAGCTCGGTGACACGTGGGTGCACCTGCGATTATGCCTCAGTTGCGGCCACATCGGATGTTGCGACTCATCGAAGAACCGGCACGCCACCAAGCATTATCGCAAGATCGGTCATCCGCTCATACGGTCCATTGAGCCGGGTGAACACTGGGTCTGGTGCTACGTGGATGAGGTCGAGGCAGGGGAATTGCCCGACTAAGGCACGTGGGTTTCACGAGTGTCGAGTACGGACGGGATTTGCTCGCCCCTTGCGATGGGCCGCCGTGACCTACCTCGCAACCCAGGCTGACTTCGCAGTCCTGCGATGTGCAGCAAACCGGCGGACGTTCGCGGAGAGGCGCTCGGACTATTTAGGCTACAGCACCCCAGCCGTGGCGTTCATCAGCCCGTCGATGTCGGCGCCCAGGTCTCGCCCATCCGTCCCCGCATTTTTGTAGGGGCTGCTAGACAAGAGGTGGTAGTCGCCGAGGTTGCCCTGGTTGTAGTCCACAAAACCGACAGTGCCCCAGTCGCTGGCAAAGAACTGGAGACAGCTGCTCAGCGTGCCACAGTTGCCCGTGCTGGGATAAGGCGAAGCAGGTGCGGGTGACTTGGAAGCGATGATTGCGTTATTGGTAAAGCTCCAAGTCGTTCCCATACACCCCTCGAGGGTTCCAATGGCTCCGGCGACGCCGTGCAGAGCACATCCGGGATTGCCAATCGCGTTCACCAGGGAATGGAATCCATAGTTGCCGGCGCCGAACAAATTGTTGTTAAAACTGAAATTACTGATCACCTGTGGCGGTCCATTGAGTATGGCATTTCCGATGCCCGAGCCTACCGGGAAGCCAGTATTGTGTTCGATGGAAATATCGTGAGGCCAATTTTGCTGTTGGTCGGTGTCGAGGTTAATCAATGCACCGTCGGAGCAGCAGGAACCGGGACTGTACACCGATTGATTGACATCATCCAGCAGGTTGTCGTGAATACTGATGTTGTAGGCTGAAGCTGAAAGATAACTGCAATGACCGGTACCTCCGCCTGACTCACCGGGACAGGTGGTCGCTTTGGTGACCCCGATTCCCAGAGCGTTTACGGTGTGGCGGACAATGTTGTAGCGGAAGACGATGTCGTGCACTGTGCAACCCGGACAGGTTCCATACTGGTTCTTGGGATAGAAGAGGATGGCAGTGCCTTTCTGCCCCATCTTCCAGTTGTTTTCGAAGATGTTTCCCTCAACGAATTCGCGAACTCCGGTCTTACTCTCAAACAGATTCTTGACCAAAAAGAGAGTTCCGAAGTAGGCACCGTTGGATTGCCACCAGATCAGCGGCTTGAACAAGTGATTGCGACGTATTTCAACGTCACTAACATTGGTTTGAGAAGCACCGCCGCCCCAAAGAATATTCTCGCCGGCGGCCTCGATAAAATTGTTGACGATTTTGACCGGCCCCGGCCCCGTGAGGGATGAAACAGCCGCTGAATCAGCGCCCCAGCCGGAAGTCTTGGAATGAATGTCGCTGATAGTGGAGTCGATGATCCCTATATAACTACTATTGTCGAAAGCTATGCCACGGACATCCTCGTTGGTGGCCGTGCCGTGGACCCAACATCGGTCGAAGATGATGTGGTCGGCGTACTTGAGCATGACCAGGTCATAGTAACCCCAGGCGCCCTTCATGCCGGTGTCAGCGATTTCCAAGCCAATCAAGCGATAGTAGTTGGCGCCGGCGGTGTTGTTGATGATGTTGATTTGGTTCTTGGTGCCCGTGATAGTGGCCGTCACCTTGGCAGTGGAGATGCAGTTAAACGCGGGCCTGCCGGGCAACGACGATACCCCTGCGTAGCAGGGAGTCACGCGCGTGCCTTCGTCGGGAAGACCAGAACCGATGGCAGCGCTGCGAATCGTAATGTAATGACTCGCATCACAGTTTTTTGCGGGCAGGGTGAAGCCGGAATAAGTTTGGCCCCCTTGGAGAACCAAGATATCGCCGCAGTGCGCATTATTAATGGCTATTTGTAAACTGCTACCAGGGCCGACTTGTACGACTGCTCCGCTGGAGGGAGTTGCGCTCACGGCGGTGTGGAAACAACCGGTGGGCACGGCGGCCGGACCGTCAGAGGAACCAAAGTTAGGAACGTCGCCCGGATCACAGTAGCGATTATCCGCTCCGTCAGATGGGGGCGGTGGTGGTGGCGGAGGCGGCGGTGATGGCGGAGTAATGACCAGGCTGGCGCTAGCCTGTGCCTTGGGGTCAACCAGACTAGTCGCAGTCACAGTCACTGGCTTCGAGCGAGTTACCGATGGCGACCGAAATAGTCCAGAATTAGAGATTGTTCCAGCAGTAGTCGACCAGGACACAGCGGTATAACTGGTATCGCGAACCGTGGCGGTAAACTGCTGAGTGCTTCCGGAAACGAGCCTCATGGCAGCCGGCGATATTGCGACGCTTACGTGCGACCCGCCGTTGGGAGGTTCAACGTTCAAGTTGAGTGTGGTCTCACCGTGATCATCGTCCGCGTCCGTCACCAGTACGGTGAAACCAAATTTTCCGGTTGAGTGCGGCATCCCGGAAAGACTGCCGGTACTGGAGTCCAGGGTAAATCCACGGGGAAGTTTTCCCCCAGTAACAGAGAGTTTGTACGGCGCCGATCCCCCGCGAATCGTAAGAATCGAGTTGTAGGGAGTTCCAACCGTGGCCGGGGGCAGGTTCGTCGAAAGTGTGATCGGCCCGTTAGACTCCTGGCCGGACTTCGAAATCAAGTTCGGACCGAAAGGTCCTCCGGATAGGCTGCAAGCGGCGGACAGAAACGTCAGCAGCAAAACGAGGGCAACCCACGTGACGTTCAAACGTGGAGATCTGGAGATAACGGGTCGCGCTTTGCCACACTCACAAGGGCCGATGGAGGCTGGGGACATCGGGTATTCCTTATTCGGAAAATTGGGGACGTCGAAGGTTCAGTCCTTGAGTGGCACTTTAGTGGCGTTATCAGCGAGGGCATAGATCACGGAGGTCGTGGCCCTTCAGGTCACACAGAAGTACATGCACCTCACAGTGGGTTCGAAACAATGCGGGAGGAGCGAGTAATGTCAGCGAGCGGTTACTGCTACTGGGGAGTTTTGTAAATTCGACTTGGTGACAACGTCGTCGAGAATCGCAGCGAGCCTGTTCGCTACCTGCGCCCAACTGTAGTTCTGTTCTACCAGCTGGCGTGCGGCTAAGCCTATTCGCGTGCGCCGCTCGGAGTCGCGCAGCAGGGTGATCACAGCATCGGCAAATTTTGAAGGATCATCGGCCAACAGCAAATGTTCGGAGTCACGCACCGGCAGACCTTCTGACCCGATTGAAGTGGAAACCACGGGTTTGGCCATGGCCATGGCTTCGAAAATCTTCAAGCGCGTGCCGCCGCCGATGCGCAAAGGCACGATGCAAATCGAACCCCGCGCCATGAATGGACGAATATCTTCCACCCACCCCGTGAGCTCGATGTTGGTTTCCGTAGCGGCAAGCTGCTGCAAACGAGGAGAAGGTTTACGTCCTACAACGCAGAGAGAAACGCCTGGTACCTGCTGCCGAATGAGCGGAAGAATTTCTTTTACGAAATAGAAAATAGCATCTTCATTGGGTAGCCAATCCATGGAACCGGTAAACACCAGCGAATGGGGAGCCGCAGGTTCCGGGTTGGGTTTGAAATACTCCACATCCACGCCGGTCGGGATCACAGTGATCTTCGAAGGATCGAGGAACCTCAAAAACTCGTCGCGGTCATTGTCCGAAACGGCTAGCACATGATCGGCTTTTTGCAGATATCTTCTTTCCGCCGCGGCCATTGTCTTCCATTCTCGCCACGAAAGTGCCTTCCAGAGTGGGTTTCGCGCCACCTCGTAATGTCGCCGCCAGATCATGGCTTCCACGTTATGAGTGAACAATATTTTGGGGCAGGGCCAATCCCAGGGAATCACCCCAACGGGCATGATGAAATCACAGACGATGACATCGTAAGTTTCCTGCGCAAGCAGGTGTTGCAGCGCTCGACGGACTTGCGGTCGGCAAAACTTTGTAATGTTGTAAGGCTCCCGCGAGAATAGGCGAACGCTGTAATCGTATAATTCGCCGAAACTCTTGGCGGCCGGGAGATCGAGTGGAAGGCAGACTACCTGCTGAAAGATAGTCTTCAATTGGGGATGGATGTCATTGGGATGAGCTGGATAAAAAGAAAACAAGGTGATTGAATGATTGCGGGCCAGCTCGCGAAGAATGTTGTAGCTCCGGATCTTGCCGCCGCTGTCGGTGGGAACCAGGCCTCCCGCCTTGACCCAGAGAATTTTCATGGCCGCGGCCGCTTACCAGCAGATCCCTTCATACTTGATTGGCCCTTGGAGACGGCGAGTTTTCTCGAGATTAACGAGGTCGATCACCAGCTGATCAGGACGCAGGTTGCTGAGCGATGCTTTGTTCAGGTCGCGAGTGGCGATGACCACCACCTCGGCGTTAACGAGGACTTCCTCCAGCGTCGGACAAAGTAAGGAGCCGATATGAGGAATGACTTCTTCAATATATTGACGGTTAGAGCCGATCAAACGACCGAGGGCAACGTTATCGTCCCAAATCTGAATCTGGCGTCCTTCGCCGATAAGGCGCTTGGCCAACTGTACTTGCGGACTCTCACGAAGATCGTCAGTCGCAGCCTTGAAGCTGAGACCAAGTATCCCAATTTTCTTCTTGCCGGTTCGTAGAACCATTTCCACGGCGCGCTCCAGGTGCTCTTCATTGCTTGGCAGCAAAGACTCGAAGAGAGGCAGCTTGAGGTCAAGTTCCTTGGCCCGATAGTTGAGGGCGCGAACATCTTTAGGCAGGCAGGAGCCGCCAAAAGCAAACCCCGGTTTGAGGTAGCTGGCGGAGATGTTGAGCTTGGTGTCGGCAGTAAAAATCTCGACGACGGATTCCGCGTCGACAGCAAGCTCCTTAGCCAAGGTGCCAACCTCATTGGCGAAGGCGACTTTTACAGCGTGCCACGCATTGCAAACGTATTTCACCATTTCAGCAGACCGGAAAGAGGTCTCAAAAATGCGGCCCGGCGCCCAGGAGTAGAGTTCCCGCAGGACGCGGCTGTGAGCGGGATCGGCGGCGCCCAGAATGGTAATCGCCGGCTGCAGAAAATCGGCAACGGCAGTTCCTTCGCGCATGAACTCGGGATTCACGCAGACGCCGAAATCTGTGCCCATGCGCTTGTCGCTAGCGTTTTCGAGAGTTGGGATCACAATTGATTCCGCCGTCCCCGGCAGCACAGTGCTGCGCAGTACAACCAAGTGAAAAGTTTTTTTCTTTTTCAGCGCGGCCCCGATTTGACGGCACACCGGTTCGATATGGCCCAGATCGAGCTTGCCATTGCGGAGACTCGGCGTACCAACACATAAAAAGGAAATTTCAGTCTTGAGGACTGCCGCCTCTGCATCCGTAGTAGCGTGCAATCGGCATGCCTTGTGACAATCAGCAAATAACTCGCTGACTCGTGGCTCGACGATTGGGCTATGGCCCGCTTCCATTGCCTCCACTTTAGAGGAGCTCAGATCTACGCCAAGGACGTGATTCCCCTTGTGCGCGAGACATGCCGCGGTGACCGCGCCGACGTAACCCAGGCCGAAAACGCTAACTGAACCCTTCATACGAACGCCTAATCCTCGATCACTGCGCGCCACCTGATTGGTGCTGGCTCATGGAAGAGCCTTCATTCAGGTCTCATTTTCAATAATTTAGATCGGCTGCCTGAATATGAAGAATCATTCCTCGCGAGACTGCTTGAGCACCGGGGTGCACACGCGAAGGAGGTTTCCTCCCGAATAGAGGAAAATAACAGGTAGTATTTAAACTGTCGAGCTTGCTTTTGGAACAACACATGCTGCCCCGCTTGATTACTAACGTCAAGTAGATCAAAGGGATGACCGTCACCCCCTCAAATCAGGAGTTTGCAATCACCCACCAGGCCGATCCACAGGGACCAGGGACCGCGGCGCTTCCGCAGGCAAGGCCGGAGGCATTCCAGCGGCGAAAGGTTTTTTTCCTGGTGGACTCATTCAATGTGGGGGGTACTGAAAGCCAGGCTGTGGAATTAGCGCGACGTATGGATCCGGCTGCGTACGACCTGACGGTGGGTTGTCTGAAGAAGGAAGGGCCACTACTGGATCGGCTGCAGAAGTCTTCGATTCAGGTAATCGAATTTTATCCCCAGGGCGGTATCGATTCGATCGGCGGTGCGCGGGAGATGTTACGGCTCGCTGCTTTTTTAAGAAGGGAACGTTTCGAGGTTGTGCACACTCACGATCTGTGGTCGAACCTGCTGGGTGTGCCGGCGGCACGAATGGCTCGCGTTCCGGTGATTGTCTCCAGCCGGCGCGACCTGTCGCAATTCGCCTGGTACAAAACAAGCCGCCGCGTATGGTTGCGTCGCATACAGAATCTGTCGAACATTGTGCTGGCCAATGCAAACTCCATCCGCGAGGGCTTGATTGCAGAGGACGGATTCGCGCCAGAAAAAATACGAGTCATCCGCAACGGCGTAGAAACGGAAGCAATTCAGACGACGGCGCGAGACCGCGAACGCCTATTCCCGGGAATCGGTAACAGCAAGCTGGTGGTGCTGGTTGGAAATATGCATTCTGACGTAAAGGGCCACCCTTGGCTCATCGAGGCAGCTCAAACTGTGGTTCGGGAATTTCCGTCAACCCGGTTTGTACTTGTGGGGGATGGCCAGGACAGAAAGAAATGCGAAAATCAGGTAGCCAACTTGGGATTGCGGCAGAATTTCCTTTTTCTCGGCCGCCGCAAGGATGTTCCTGAGATTCTTGCGTGCTGCGACGTTGCCGTACTGCCCTCGCGGGCTGAGGGTTTACCGAACGCTGTGCTCGAGTATCTCGCGAGCGGGTTGCCCACGGTGGCCACTGAGATCGGCGGGATCACCGAAATCATTCAGGATGGAAACACGGGTGTGCTGGTTCCGCCGGAGAATTCTGACGCTCTGGCCAGGGCGGTGGCGCGGCTGTTGCGTGATCCTGAACTGTCCCGAAAACTGGGCCGAAGTGGTCGGGAGTATGTTCAGCGAAATTTCAGTTTTGAGCGGCTGGTCCGCGAGGTAGATGCTCTTTATACCGAACTGCTAGAGTCGCGCGGCCATTCAAGCCGCATGAACAGTACGTCGCGCTGGTCGCAACGGCGCAACGCACTCGCGCAACGGTGGAAACATCGAATGACGCGGCTGGCCGCGATGAATCGAGATGAACTTCTCGACCGGGCGCGGCAATACTTGTCCGCCCGCGCCGACGGGTTGCGCTTCCGGCTAGGATTAGATTTTCCATCCGAAATACATAACGGCACGACGACAAAACACCCCGGGTTCTTTTTTCGGCCTGAACAGGTGCTGTCGCTATGCGGCGTGCTCAAACAGCGCATGCCCAATCAAGTGGATCAAATTGTCCGCCAGGCTGAGCGCATCTGCCGTCATCACTTTGATCTACTGGGCTACGAAAATATCGATTACGGGAACGAAATCGAGTGGAATTGCGATCAGGTGCACGGCAAGCGAGCTCCGGGAAAACCGTGGTTTCAGGTCCCCTATCTCAATTTTCAAGAAGTCGGCGACAGCAAGATTACCTGGGAGCTTAACCGCCACCAACATTGGGTGACGCTTGCCAAAGCCTATCGCTTGAGCGGCGACGAACGCTTCGCGAATGAAATATTCCGACAATGGCAGCACTGGCACAGCGCCAATCCCTATCCGATCGGGATAAATTGGGCCAGCAGTCTGGAGGTGGCCTTCCGCAGCCTTTCCTGGCTGTGGGTATATTTTCTGCTGGCAGATGCTCCAGTCACGCCCAGCGGCTTCCGGTCGGAGTGGTTGCGGGCATTGGAAATCAACGGACGGCACATCGAACGGTATCTATCAACGTATTTCTCCGCCAACACTCACCTGTTGGGGGAGGGCGTAGCACTGTTTTTCATCGGAGTGCTGTGTCCAGAGCTGGCTGCTGCGGAACGATGGAAGCAACGAGGCCTGGAGGTCGTCTTGCGCGAAGCGGAGCACCAGGTGCAAGCCGACGGGCTGCATTTTGAGCAGTCGACTTATTACCATGTGTATGCGCTTGATTTCTTCCTGCACGCGGCGATCCTGGCATCGGTCAATGAAATTCCTCTTCCTAAAAAATTCGAACTGAAGTTGGAGAAGATGCTGGATGCGCTCCTGCTGTTGAGCCGACCGGGAACACCGGCCCAGCTTGGTGACGATGATGGTGGCCGCCTTTTCGACCCGCGCCGCAACCGGAGCGAGCACATGCTCGATCCTCTGGCCACCGGCGCTGTTCTTTTTGGCCGTGGCGATTTCAAGCTGGTTTCGGGAGGCTTGCGGGAAGAGACACTTTGGCTGCTCGGCTCGAATGGAATCGATGAGTTCGACCGGATATCGGAAAAAGTGTTAGACAACAATTCAGTTGCGCTGCCGGCTGGCGGGATCTATCTGATGACGAGTGCGGAAGCGGGGTATCAGCTCATGGTGGATGCCGGACATCACGGGGCAATTACTGGAGGCCACGGGCACGCCGACGCACTCAGCGTCTGCGTGAATTGCAAGCAGGGCCCGCTGCTCATCGATCCCGGGACATTCGAGTATGTGGGAAGCGACTCGAGCCGCGATCAGTTTCGCGGCACCGCTGCCCACAACACTTTGCAGATTGATGGGTTGAATCAGGCGGAGCCAAAAGGACCGTTCGCGTGGGTTCGATTGCCGAATGTGAAGCGAGAGCGCTGGATCAATGGTGACCACTTCGATCTGTTTGCGGGCACTCAGGATGGATATGCACACCTGGAACATCCGGTGATTCATTGCCGATGGATATTCGGTTTGAAGTCCCGTTTCTGGCTGGTTCGAGATGTCGCGATGGGAAGAGGGCAGCATCGCTTGGATCTTTTCTGGCACTTGGACCCCGGTCTAAGACAGGGCCGCAACGGCAGGGAGATTTTCCACGCTGAGAATGGCGGGCAAGGATTGGGATTGCTAACTGCCCACGGGCATGATTGGTCCCAAGAAGTTTCCGAGGGCTGGTGGTCTCCCGCTTACGGGCGTAAAGAACCGGCGCCGGTTGCGCACTTTGGTACTGTGGCAGAACTGCCCACGGAGTTTGTAACTTTATTGGTTCCGGGGGTTGAGAAGGGGGAGCAGGAACTGGGTAAGATCGTGCGGATTGAAGGCAGCAGCATTGCGAAGGTCTGTGGATACCGGTATCGAACATCGTCGGAAGAAGAGCATTGCATCGTCTTCGGGACCGCAGGTGAGCATTGGACACTAGGACCCTGGCGTAGTGATGCGGAATTTATGTATTGGGGAGTGGAACGGGACGGCCTGACTCGTACTCTAATCTTCTGTAACGGAACTTATGTCGAGAACAGCGGGCGACGCATCGTTTCTTCAAAGCAGCGGATCACAAGGTGTGAGCTAATGGGCAAAGGCAAAGAGACGACGGTACACTCTTCAGAAAAGGAATCAATTGTGGTGCATGATTCGTTAGAGGGCATTCCGTCAGAGTTGGAAGCAGTGTCACTGGTGAGCACCTTACCCGATTCAAAGACAGGGTCGCAAGAGATGCCCTCCGGCAGGACAGGCGTTTAGACATGTGCGGGATCTGCGGAATCTTACATACCGATCCTCAGCAGCGGGCAGAGCGCAGCACGCTGGCCAGGATGAACCAGCAGATCGTGCATCGGGGACCTGATGACGATGGTTTCTTTGTGGAAGGGAATGTTGGCCTGGCCATGCGCCGGCTGAGCATCGTCGATCTCAAGACTGGGCATCAGCCGATTTCGAATGAAGACGCGAATATCTGGATTGTCTTCAACGGCGAGATCTACAACCATGGACAGTTGCGAGTTGATCTGGAAAATCGCGGTCACCGCTATCGTACGAAGAGCGACACTGAAACCATCATCCACTTGTATGAGGAATACGGCGCCGACTGTGTTAAGTATTTGCGCGGCATGTTTGCTTTTGCCATTTGGGATGCGCGAAAGCGGCGCCTCTTTGTGGCTCGCGATCGCCTCGGTATCAAACCTCTCTACTACTACTGGAACGGCAAAACATTTCTCTTCGGCTCGGAGATCAAGACCATCCTGACATATTTCGGGATGAAGGCTGAGTTCAACCAGAGCGTACTGGCGGAGTATTTGGCCTTCGGCTACATCGCAGGCCCGCACACAATGTTCAGCGGCATTCAAAAGCTCCTACCTGCCCACACCTTGCAACTTGACGAGAATGGCGAACCAGAAATCAACTCCTACTGGGACCTCTCCGTTGCCGCGGATAGCGGTGGTCGTCCCCAAACTTACTACGTAAGAACTTATCGCGAAATGCTGGAAGAATGTGTTTCCAGCCACTTGATGAGCGACGTCCCGCTGGGCGTATTTCTCAGCGGCGGACTGGATTCGAGCGCGGTTGCCGCCCTGACTACGAAGATTCGTCGCGCGCCGATTGAGACATTCTCGGTCGGGTATGGCGAAGAAGCCTACAGCGAACTTCCTTATGCGCGACAGGTCGCGCAGCATTTGGGATCGAGGCATCACGAAATACGAATGCGCCGCGAGGAATTTTTTGATGCGCTTCCCAGGTTGATCTGGCACGAGGATGAGCCGATCGTGTGGCCATCAAGTGTCTCACTTTATTTCGTGGCACGGCTGGCACGCGAGCGCGTCACTGTAGTGTTAACCGGCGAAGGCAGTGACGAGACCCTGGGCGGATACACAAGATATGCGTGGACGATGATGAATTCGCGCATGGATCGAGCCTATCGCACGCTCACGCCGGATAGGCTGCGGAAATTGGTGCGGCAGGGAATCAATGCAGGTCCGCTGGGGGCAACGGCGCGCCGCAAATTAGGCCATACTTTTCTGGGACGGGACGGAGTATCGTGGTCGTCCTTCTACTTCGATAACTTCTACTCGGCCTTCAGCGGCGCGGAGCAGGACGAGCTGCTGACGGAGGACGCTAAGAGCACCGCGGGCGACGCGTATTCCGGTTCCATGGAATACTGGGAATCATCTTCTGGCGATTTATTGCACCGGCTGCTCTACACCGACATCAAGACCTATCTCGTGGAGCTGCTGATGAAGCAGGACCAGATGAGCATGGCGGCATCCATTGAGAGCCGTGTGCCTTTTCTGGATCACGTTTTGCTCGAGTTTGCGGCCAGGATTCCCACGCAATTTTCCATCAAGGGACAGGCGGGGAAATGCATTCTCAAGTCCGCCGTGAAAGACCTGTTGCCGAAATCGATTATCGACCGGAAGAAAGCAGGATTCCCGACCCCATGGGCATACTGGTTGGAAGGACCACAACTCGGAGATCTCGAACGAATTCTGCTGGAGCCACGAAGCCTGGAACGAGGGCTGTTCAAGCCGGAAGTAATGAAGCGTCTGTTTGCGGAACATCGCGCCGGGCGCGCTGATCATGGCAATCGCATCTGGCGGCTGCTGAATCTTGAGCTTTGGCAGCGCGTCTTCATTGACGGTGAAATGCCCGCGCAAGAGCGAGAGTTACAGCAGAACCTGGTTTCTGTGGCGGCCCCTCCTGTGGTTCCGGGAGCTTGAGTCTGAGCGAGACAACGGCCGACAATTATTCGGAACAAACAATCCGAGCCTGCATTCCAAACCAATAATGCTAAGGGTAATCAAGCGCACAGCCTTGCACATGATCAAAGCCGCGGGGGTATTCGGGCTGGTTCGTGACAGCGAGTGGCGCCAAAGACGGCTTTTGATTCTTTGCTATCACGGTATTTCACAGCAGGATGAACACCTGTGGCGGCCGGCTTTGTACCTTGAGCCGAAGACGCTTGAGCAACGGCTCAAGATGCTCAAGGATGGCGGCTATGCTGTCCTGCCTTTCGGAGAGGCAGTTCACCGGCTCTATGAAAACGATTTGCCGCCACGCAGTGTTGCCATCACGTTCGACGATGGGACGTATGATTTCTATAAGCATGGATATCCTCTTCTGAAAAGCTATGGCTTCCCAGTCACGGTATACCAGACCACCTACTACACAGACTATTCCCGCCCAATCTTTAATTTGATTTGTTCTTACATGCTGTGGAAACGGCGGGGAAGCATAGTGGATGCAGGAAAAGAATTGGGACTAGATTCGCCACTTGATCTGACGACCTCACACAGTCGTTTTCTGGTGGAACGCCAACTGGTTCAGAATGCTCTTCGCGACAATTTGGATGGGAAGAAGAAAGATGAGATTGCCGCTGGTCTCGCGAAACTTCTCAATATTGATTACTACGAATTGGTGAGTAGACGCATGCTCCAGCTCATGAATCCAACGGAAGTGGCTGAACTGGCGACCCAGGGAGTCGATTTCGAGCTTCATACTCATCGCCACCGTACTCCTCAAGATGAGTTATTGTTTCGCAAAGAAATCAGTGACAATCGAAAACGTATTCAGGAAATAACAGGATCTATTGCTCTACACTTCTGCTATCCGAGTGGTGTCTACGCCGTGCCGTTTCTTGATTGGCTCAAAGCGGAGCGCGTGATCTCCGCGACAACCTGTGATGCTGGCCTCGCAACGGCGCAAACCGAGAAACTGTTATTGCCGCGAGTCGTGGATGTTTCCGGCCGAACTCCGATTGAGTTCGAAAGCTGGCTGACGGGCGCGGGTTCGCTGCTGGCGTTCCGCCGGAAGGCTGCACAGAAATATGCTCCGCCCACCGACTAAGTGCGAGCTGCTAGGAGCGGCGGGCGCTCTCTGGCAGGTGGTTATTTACCAATGCAACCAATGCACCCTGAAGATGAGGCCCGCAAGCCAATAAACCGGAGAGCAGTGGAGATTTATTGTTACACCGCAGTGGGGTATCGTCCAATGTGCGCACCACTCCGCCAGCACTCAGTACCAGCGCCGCACCGGCAGCAACGTCCCATTCATTTTTCGGCGTCAGGGTGAAGGTGGCATCGGCCAATCCTGCCGACACAAGAGCAAGCTTGTATGCAACCGAACCCATCGGTTTGATTTTGAAGGCGGTGTCAGTGAACTGCCGCCATTCACCGCGCTTTACTTCGCTGCGGCTGGCGAGCACCAGGGCGCCATCGAGGGTTTTCTTCTGGCTGGGCTGTGCCCGATTGCCGTTGTACGTAACCCCATTTTCTAACGAGCCAATAAAAATCTCGTTGGTTGCGGGATTGCAAATTCCGCCAGCCACGGGACAGCCATTCTCCACCATCGCAATCGATACGCAAAACTCAGGAATTCCCGCAACAAATTCGCGGGTGCCATCCAGCGGATCGACTACCCAAACTCTGTTCTTGGAGAGACGCGAGGCGTCATCCACACTTTCTTCTGAGAGCCAGCCCTCGCCATCCCGCAACAGGTGTTCACGGAGAACTGCGTCAACCTGGCGGTCAGCCTCGGTGACCGGGTCATGCCCAATTTTGTACTCGATCTCGATAGCACCGGGGGTAAAGCGGCTGAGAACCTTGCGCGCAGCCTCCAAACCCGCATGGATGCGTTGCAGTGTTTCCGAGTTTGAGGAACGATTCATGATGTCCTTAAGAAAAGTTTTGTTCCAGTCAAGCCCAAAGCATCCTGGCGCCGGTAGCCAGAAGCACAGTGCAGAGAATGCGACGAAGCCAGAGTACCGGGACCCGCGTGCTCAGATGAGAACCCAACAATCCGCCGGGAATCGATCCAATCAGCAAAGCCCCGACCAGCTTGGGATCAACGTTTCCCAGGCGGAAATGCAAAAAACTGGTAACCCCGGTCAATATGATTGCATGAACAATGTCAGTGCCCACCATTACCTTCGGCGGAAAACTATAAAAAAGTAACAATAACATCATGATGATGCTGCCGGAACCTACAGAGGTCATGCCCACCAGGAAGCCCGCCAGAAGCCCAATGATGGCCATCCCCAAGAATGATTTCATGGTTGGAGGGCGGTTGGTGACACGGTCTTCGATGCGTTGCTGAAACAGTAGCAGTGTGGGAATGCAGACCAGTAAGAGCCCGACGGCCGACTTGATGAAGTCGTTGACCCCGGTTCCATAAATTGTCCGCAAATGAGTAAGAAAGCCAACCCCAGCGATCGAGCCAGGAATGCTGCCCACCGCAAGCGCCAGCACCACTTTGCGGCGGACAGTACCTTTGCTCAGGTGCAGCCAACCCGCGCCAATCTTCGTGACGAAATTGAACAAAGCATCGGATCCGACCGCCATGATGGCCGGCACCTTAAGAACGAAAATGAGCAGCGGCAACAGGAGCACACCGCCGCCCAGTCCGGTGAGGCCGATGAGGGTGCCTACCAGAAATCCGATCAAGATCTTGAGTGTTATTGCAGGCATGAAAGACGCGCCGTAGCCTTAATCCCGAAGCTCATGGTCCTGTCGCCGCAGCCCAGCGTCAGCATAGTCTCGATCCACGACGGACAAATGGAAGGCCGTCGCCAGATGTCGTCCGCTATTTCCCCTGTCCATTTACCCCGATAAAGCCCTGTTGTTCAAGGTGAAGAATAATTTCCTGAGCGGCCTCCTCAGGCGACAGGTCGGCGGTGTTGATCACCACTTCCGCGTCTGCCGGAGTTTCGTAGGGGTCGGAAATACCAGTGAATTCCTTGACGATTCCCGCCCGCGCCTTGGCATACAGTCCTTTACGGTCGCGTTGCTCACAGACCTCCAGGGGGGTAGCGATATGAACCAGGACGAAGCCGCCGAAGGGCTCGATCATCTGACGCACCGCCTTGCGGACCGCATTATAGGGAGCGATGGGGGCGCAGATGGCGATGCCGCCGTTCTTGGTAATCTCCGAGGCGACATAGCCGATGCGGCGGATATTGATGTCGCGATGCTCCTTGGAAAAACCCAGCTCTGACGATAAGTGTTTGCGGACAAGGTCGCCATCAAGCAACGTAACTGGGCGCCCGCCGGTCTCCAAGAACTTGGTGAGCAGCACATTGGCGATGGTCGATTTGCCCGATCCTGAAAGCCCGGTGAAGAAAATGGTTACCCCCTGCTTGTGCCGTGGCGGATAGCTACGGCGCAGTTCTTGAACCACTTCGGGATAAGTGAACCAGCTTGGGATTTCGCGGCCTTCATTCAAGCGCTGGCGCAAATCGGTGCCCGAAAGGTTAAGAACGCGTGCGCCCTTCGGTACTTCGTTGTCGGGCACATACTGATCCTGATCCTCGAGGTACACCATCATGTTGAAAGGCACCATAGCGACGCCGATATCCGCTTCGTGCTTGCGGAAAAGTTCCTGAGCTTCGTAAGGGCCGTAAAACGGTTTGCCGTCACTGTCGTTGCCCGGGCCAGCGTGATCGCGTCCCACGATCTGATGGGTGCAACCATGGTTCTTGCGGATGATTCCGTGCCAGATTGCTTCGCGCGGCCCTCCCATACGCATGGCCAGCGGAAGCATGGCAAGCTTCACTGTTCCTGGCGGGTACTTCGAGAGCAGCAACTGATAGCAGCGGACGCGGGTGTAATAGTCCACGTCGCCGGGTTTGGTCATGCCGACGGAGGGATGCAGCAGCAGATTCGCCTCCACCTGCTTGGCAGCGCGGAAGGTCAGCTCCTGGTGAGCGCGGTGCATGGGATTGCGAGTCTGGAATGCCACCACGCGACGCCAGCCTAAGCGCGCAAACTCCGCTCGCAATTCGGCCGGTGTCAGACGCAATGCGCGGAAATCATAGTGCGAAGGCATTTGCACGCCTTCGACTCGGCCACCTACATACCAGGGATTGCCTTTATTCAGCACATAATCCACGCCGGGGTGAACCATGCTGGTGGTACCAAAGACCGCCTTGGCTTCCGCCTTGCGGTCGGGTTGCCACACATCCTCGACGTGCAGGACGGCGAGCATCACGCCTTCGGGATCGCGCAGCGCAATCTTGCTGGTGCCTGGGGTCAGCTTTTTGGCGAATTCTTCGCTGACATCGAGATTGATGGGCATTGGCCAAAGGGTATTGTTGGCGAGCCGCATCTTGTGGCAGACGCCCTCGTAATCAGCACGCGTCATAAATCCGTGCAGCGGTGAAAACCCGCCGCTGATGAGAAGTTCCAGATCGCAAAGTTGGCGTGGGGTAAGGTCCCACGAAGGCCACTCGCGTGAGTGCGCTTTAAGTTCCGCGCTGCGTTCGGCAGGGGCTATAAGATTTACTAGTTCATTACCGTGTGGTGCAATCAGATGGCTGGTTGAAGCGATCAAATCCGTGAACCTCCTGGGTTCGGTTGTGTTCCAGACTTCTATTTTTGCCTGGATAAATTCCAGACGATACGAATGGTTTAACTTGCAGAACTGAGGGGAAGGCGTTTTTTCCTGCCAAAGTGCTGCTTCCAACGCCGGCGAACAGAATTTTGCTTGGTTGGACTGCGTTAAGTCAAATGGACTGCAATTCAGATACCTTCAGAGGAGTTCGCGTTCGAGTTATCGTGCTAAGAACTAAGGATTTGTAGATTTTATCATCGCCTGGCGTTGTGCAGGTGAGACCAGGTGAAAAAGTTTGCGTTAAAGTTGGTCGGATTGCCTCGAGGGGGGTTAACGGATGATGCCAATTTTTGCAACTCAGCACGGGCGGTACCAAGATGACACTCGGTTGTGGATGTCACCAGAGACCAGTTCCTCCCATAGTATTCTGGATTGGAAGTAAGGTGGCCGCGGGATGCCGGTTCCGACTCAGTGCCAGGTTACTGAATAATTGATGCTTAAAAATTGGATGCAACGGGGCTTAGTCGGTAGCGGGGTCACACGGTTGGCAGGACGGCTGGCAGGACCAGGAGTCGCCATCCTTATGTATCACTCGGTGATGGACGATCCGTTGCAAGCCGCCAGCACTCTAGGCGGTATCGTCCATTCGACGAAGGTTTTTCGCGAGCAAATGGAACTGATTGCTCGCGATTACAATACCCTGACTTTGGCTGATGTTTTGCTTTTTGTGCAAGGGGAAAAGGAACCTCCGACCCGGTCGGTGGCAATTACCTTTGACGATGGGTACGCTGACAACTTCGAAGTCGCTATGCCGGTGCTCGATCAAACTGGCGTACCCGCCGCTTTCTACGTGGTGGTGGACTGTGTCGAAAACGCGAGACTGCCCTGGCCTGCGCGACTGCGTTATGCGTTCTACACCACAAAGAAGAGCACTTGGGCGGAATCGAATGGAACTCTCTGGCCGTTGAAGAGTTTCGAGCAGCGGGACGGCGCCTTTCTGAAGGCCTGCGATGACTGTTGCCAACTGGCGGGCGCAAGGCAGGAACAATTCGTGAGCGGGATCGAGCGTGACCTGGATGCGGAGTTTCGCTCTGCCGAGAACCCCATGATGACCTGGGACCAACTGTGCGGACTCACACGAAGGGGTCATATCTTGGGTTCGCATACCATGACACATCCCAACATGGCGTACCTGCCCGACGCAGATTTACAAATTGAGTTTGCTGAATCGAAGCGCAGTTTGGAAGAACGTCTAAACTCGCCGATAGATCATTTTTCCTATCCGTGTCCAGCGCTCTCTCCGCACTGGCGCGATCGAACGGTCGAAGCGAGTGCTCAAGCCAAGTACCGTACTGCCGTGACCACGAATGGAGGTCCAGTTCGCAGGAACCATAATCCACTCTGCCTGCGTCGTGTGCGTCCCACGAAAGACATTGAGGGGCTACGGTGGAATCTGGAATGCACATTCCTGGGGCGCTCGGTATGAAGGGTGAGGTGCCCGAGCTAACGGTTCGTGTGTATCACGATCTCGATGTTTTGCGGACCTTGGTTCCTGCCTGGGATGAGTTGTTGTCTGTATATCCCACAGCAACCATGTTTTGTAGCTGGGAATGGCTTTCTTCATGGTGGCGAGCGTTTGGCGGAGCGCGTCAACTGCTGGTACTGGCGTTTTACGATCGATCCCCAAACAATCAGGGCAAGCTGATTGGGCTGGCTCCTTTATCCGTAGAACGGCATCGCATCGCAGGCCCAGCCTGCTTGCGGAAGATTCGCCTGATGGGAGACGGCAGCGGTGATTCGGACAATCTGGACATGCCGGTTCGGCCTGGTTGGGAAAAGCAGTTTGCAGTCGCGCTTCATCGATATCTTAGCGATCAGAAGAGCCTCTGGGATTTTTGCGAGCTGAATACGTTGCCGGCTGATTCTCCCGGCGCGGAAAGCCTTCGCCGATACTTGCAGACTCAGCGGTGGCATGTATTGCAGTATCAACGGGTCGCGTCAGCGATTGCTTTACCCGACAACTGGGAAGGATATCTTCGTCAGCTTTCGAGCGAAGATCAGAAGAACCTCAGCCGCTACGCACGGCGGTTGGAGAAGCGTTATCAGACGCGCATCTATCGCTGCACACAGGAGAGCGAGTTAGCTGCGGTTCTCGAAGCACTATTCCAATTGCATCAGGAGCGCTGGCAGGCTGCCGGGGAAGCGGGCAGCTTTGCATCTGAGGAGCGCAGACGCTTTTACTATGACTTGAGTCGTTTGCTTCTGGCGCGGAGCAGTCTGGAACTATGGGCGCTGGAACTGAATGGGAGGATTGCCGCGGTGCAGTACGCCTTTCGCTACGGGAAGACGGTGTTTCAGCTTCAGGAAGGCTTTGATCCAGAGCGTTCGTCGGACCGCGTCGGTTTCGTACTGCGGGGACACGTGATGAAGCAACTTATCGAGGAAGGCGTACGAAAATATGACTTTCTTGCGGTCGAGCCTGGCTATAAGGCGCGCTGGTCAGCCCAAGTGGGGCATTATGTGAATTGTCATTTCGCCCGGCCGCTCACTTTAGGAAGTGGATATCTGAGTGCCGTACACAACGCAAGAGCGGGGAAGGAATGGCTGCGAGGGAATGTTCCAGAATCGATCTGGAATTTGCTGCATAGAGTGAACGTCGGGGTGCGAGGTAAATCGTCCCGGGAGGTGGAGCCCAAGATAGCTGAACCAGAGGCCTCATCACCGCAAACCGCTCAGTCGAATCCGATCAAGCAAGCCGAGGGTGGGAAGATAGCGGTGGATGTCGACAAGCAGTCGCGTTGATATATTTCTACCCGCCGGAGCGGACAGTTTCATCTTGTTGCGAAGATAGCGCGGCCTGTTCTGTACTCAGCTTGTACCCAAGATTTTGCATGGCGGCACCCCAGGGAGACTCAATTTCAGCCACTGATCTGGGTGAAAGTTCAGACTTCCATCCGCCAGCGGAGGCCGCGCGCACAAATGGTTTGTCCTGACGAGTGCTTCTGGTCAACGCCCAATGATGAGATTGGCGCTTTTCCAAAGCCCTCATATGGTCCGCGGAACTCAGTTCGACCGCTGTTCGCAGCCTTTCGGGGGTTGCTTCGAGATCTAAGAGTGAAGCCACCCTGGCCAGTTCAAGTTCGGTTCGGGCAAGCATATCCTCGTAGCGCAATAGCACGAAATTTCGCTGACCTTCTCGCATTGCCGTCCAACTTCTCACGTGATCGATCCATGAGGCGGCCCACCCCCATTGAATGTCGAACTCTGCCGCAATAAAGCGAGGAACAAATTTCTCGATGGGATAGTCCTGGGAAATGCTTTTGCGCTTAATCGCATAGTGATAATAGGAGACGGCCACGTCGCGTGGATCGCGGACGATATAGATGATGCGCTGGTAGCGTGGGTCGAAAGACTCGTGACTCTTGAGAATGCGTGGGCGATCGAGAGCGCGCAAAACCCGATCAGGAAACAGATAGATTTCGGGGATGCGCGATTCGACATTCGCGAACGTAATGGGGTCGTCCTGATAAACAAGGTTTCCGATCAGGAAGCGGGCCCAGGTGTTACCTGATCTGGGATACGACACGATGAATATGTCGTCAGGAAAAACTGTAAGCGCCCGCCCGGCAGGCTTCTTGCCAAGCAAAATCCGCCAAGCTTCTCCCAGTGCTCGAAACATCCTCGGCATCACTTTTCCTTTTTGGAAGCAATTCCAACTGAGCCTTCATGTTCTTCTGGTTTGCTGTAAGAACGAAACGGATCGCGAAGACGAGCAGGCAACAGTCTCTTGGCCACAGACGCGGCGTCGGATGCAAAAACGTTCTTCACAGCACGACCCGCTTCCCAGATTGCCGGCCACGGATCAGCCAGGGACCACAAAGCATCACGGACTGGGGGCAAAAAGTCCATCGCTGAGCTCATCAAATCACGGCGCAGGGACGAAGCATTCAGCTTTAAAGACGCCGGCAGAATGCCGCGCACGCGGCGGATATAACCGGCGTCCCAGCGCCAGCGCATCCCCACAACGTAGGAAGAGGGCACCTGCGGCGTCTCATCGTGTGCGAGTTGCCATTGATAGAAAGGGAAATCGATGCCCGCCTGAATGGGCAGCGAGAGTGTGCCCCAGTAGCGTCCGTTGATTTCCATCAGCGCAGCCTGACCATCCGCGGGATTCCAGCGGAATTCGACCATGGCCGCGCCGTCCCATTCGATTTCCCGAAGTAAGTCGTGCGCTTTTTCGACCAGTTCCTGATTGAGTGGCTCGCTGAGGGCAAGGACGGCGACGCCTCCGGTGTGCGGATTTTCCTTCAGACGACGATGTTGGAATGCCGCGATTTGCTTGCCCCGGTGAATCAGGATTTCTATCCCTATACCCGCACCTGGGCAATATTCCTGCAAAATGGCGCCGCTGAGTTCTCCGGATTGCACGGCGTCGCCCAGCTTTTCGCGAGAATGGAAATAGCGAACCTTAAACAATTCCTGAGAACCCTTGCTTCGAGGCTTGGCGACCACAGGAAAACTAAGTGAATCCGCTATTTCTTCCAGATTGGCAGCCTCAGAAATGAGGTACTCGCCCGGAACACGGATACCGCAGCGTTGGGCGATTTCCAAAGTAGTTTGCTTATTCAAAACCCGATCGACTACGAGTGGTGGCGGGCACGCCACATGGGTCAGTTCGCTCAAGTGATTGTAGTGAGATGAAATTGCCGACAGTGCTGCGTCGGTGGCTGGAATAAGCATGTCGACGTTGCTCTCGTGAATAAGCGACGAAAGAGCGTCAACGAAATGATCCGGCGTCTCGCAGTAGCTTGGCAGGCGAACGAAGTGGGTGATCGCACGGGATGATATGCGCGGCTCCTGTGCAGATAGAGCTGCAACCATCACCGGAATATGGTGGCGATGCAGAGAACGCGCGATGGGCACACTGATTCGAGGCTCTACGCCTAAGACCAGGACCGGCTGCTTCTCAAGGGCCGTTTTCAAAATGTTGCCGCCAGGCGATTCAAATTCGGAAGCCAATATCTACGAACGAACCAGCGCAGTGTGTTCATCCGGGGCGGGCGGCGTAGTCGCGAGTTCGTATCCGAGCGTCTGCATAAGCGATCCCCACGAAGCTTCGATCTCTGCAACAGACTTGGCCGGAAGCGCGGAACGCCAGCCGCCAGCTTTGGCGTCCCGCACAAACGGTTTGTCCTGTCGCGTAGACTTGGTGAGTTGCCAGTCTTTCGCTTGCGATTTCTCCATCTTACGCATGTGATCTGCGGAACTTAACTCGACGGCACGCGCCAGGCGCGTCGGTGATGCCTCGAGATTAAGGAACGCGGCCACCTTGCTGAGTTCGCGTTGCGGATTCTCCAGCATATCTTCATAGCGCAGCAGCAGGAACTTGCGATTGTGTCGCATGGCAAGCCAACTGGCTACGTTGTCGTACCACGATCCCCATCGTGGGTCAGCCAGCAGGCCGGAACCGAAGGTTCCGCTCATGAACTTGGGGACAAATTCTTCAATAGGACAGTTATCCGGTAACAGCTTTACCTTGATGGAATAGTGATAAGCGGAAACCGTGACGTCCCTGGGATCGCGGACAATGTAAATGACCTTCTTATACCTGGGATCGAAACAGTCGTGACTCTTGAATATCCGTGGCAAGCGGTGCAGTTGACGGTCGGAAAAAATGTAGACGGAAGGAATGCGGTACTCGATATTCGCGAATGTGACGGGCTCATCCTGATAGATCAGGTTGCCGAGCAGAAAGCGCGTCCAGGTGTTGCCCGACTTAGGATAGGAGACGATGAAAAGATCATCGGGAAAGACAGTCATGCGGCGGCCTGCGGGCATACGGTGAAGAAGAAAAGCAGCCGTCTGCTGCAGATGCGCAGCCATCTCACGAACTCTGCTCTTCTTTTTCAAGATATGCTCCACCCGCCTATCCCCAGCGCGTATGACGACGAGGTTAATGCCTTTAAGTCCCAAGCCGGAAGAGGCACTCGCCGTTGTTTGTTCAAATTGAAACAGCGCTCTCTGATCTCAGTGTACTTCCAGCCTGCTGGGATATCAGCCCTTCCGCCAGCCTCTGAATACAAATTCGCAATACGGCATAACATTCCCGCGTGACTTGCAAGTTTCCGGTATATGGATCCGGAATCTCACGATAACGCAGGGGCCGGTCCGCATATGCGCTGAGCATGAATATTTTGTTTTTGGCGGCGGGGTAGAGTGCCAGCAATTCGGCCTTGTGCAAAAAATCCATGGCAAAGATGACATCTGCGCGTTCAACCATCTCTGGCGTCAACCGCTGGGCGCGATGCTCAGTTAAGGAAATACCGATCTCTTCTGATGCTAGCTGCGCCCAAGGGTGCGCCTCGCGGCCCGGAGTTGCGTGCAAGCCTGCGGAAAGCACGTGTATGCCCTCATCCTGGTTACGCTGAAACAGCGCCCGCTTGAACATGGCTTCAGCCATGGGGCTGCGCATGATGTTGCCGTGGCACACAAAAACGAAGGAACGCGCATTGGCAGGGACTCTGCGCTTGTTACCACCACGAATTCCAAGCATGTCCAGACATCGCAGCCTGGCGTATATCGAACCGATCGCTGGCCCCAGTCGGTGGTAAAGATCGCGATCTCGCAGGAGTTGCTTCGGTACAAGTTTGCGGGCGATCCACTTAAGATCAGCTGCCGCCCACTCCCACAATGTGCGGCCAAGATCGGCCAGCGCAGGAATGGGATCAGACCAGGACCAGATGGCATCGCGAATAGCCGGTGAAAAATCTCGCGGTAAACTGCGAAGCTCTCGCCACCGGCTATGCGCTGAGGCCATCGCTGAACCGGATCCAGCGAAGAGTTGATGAAGGCGCGTGATGTAGCCGGAGGTATAGCGCCACCGTGTTCCGACTTTGTACGAATGAGGAACCTGCACCTCTTGGTTGTGCGCAATTTGCCATTGATATGCCGGGAAATCCATCCCTGCGAGAATAGGCAATGAAGACGTACCCCAAAAACGGCCGTTCACCTCCATCAAGACCGCGGTGCCTTGTTCGGGGTCACGGCGGTACTCCACCATGGCAACGCCCTCCCATTCAAGAGCGCGCAATAGATCCAAGGAGGATTGAACCAGTCCCGAGTCCGGCTGCTCAGCAATGGCCATCACTGCCACGCCGCCAGTAGGGGGTGCTTCCTTCAATCGCCGATGCTGAAAGGTGGCAATCGCTTTCCCTTGATGCATCAGCATTTCAATTCCGACGCCTTCGCCAGGACAATACTCCTGAACCAGCACCGGTCCCAAAGACCTGTTCAGAGCTGCGGAAAGCTCCGCGAATTCATGAAAGTAGAGCACCTTAAATTTTCGGCCGCGGCACACGCTGGGTTTCACCACCACCGGAAACCGGATCTCACCACGGAGAGCTTCCAATTGCTCGGCAGTGGAGAGCGTGTAAGTGAATGGCGTTCTAATTCCACACTCACGCGCTACCTGGAGAGTGGTTCGCTTGTCGACAACGCGGTTGACAATCGCGGGCGGAGGACAGCCCGGGTTCAGCAATGAACTCAGCTGTTCGTAATGTTGTGTGATTGCCGCCAGCGAGGGGTCGTTGGTGGGAATCAGCATGTCGAACCCGCGCACTTGAATGAGGGAACGGAGCGCCTTGATAAACTCGTCCGGTGCCTCGTTATTGTCCGGCAACCTATGAAAATCGTTAATGGCAGTCGAGTGCAGACGTGGTTCTTGGGCGATGAAGGTGGCTACTTCCACCGGAACTCCGATTCGGCGAAGGCTCCGGGCGATGGGCACAGTGACTCGTGTTGCGGCGCCGAGGATCAACACCGGCCGATGGTGGGCCGCTTCGCCCACGCGATGAGCCGCCATCTAGACATCCTCCTGGTAAGTTTCCACCAGCGCGGCTGCAACCAGCTTATCGGCTTCCGGCTTCGCGCGCGGCGTTAACTGTTCGACGTGCAGAGCGGTATTGCTCAGGACCGCCCACATCAGTCCTGCTCCGTATACTACCGCTCCTACGAGCAAGTGAATCCCAAGTTGGCGGTATCCATGGGGCACGAACCAGCGCCGCATCAGAAGCAGCGCCAGCACCATCGGTGTGCACAGCGAAATCGGCAGCACATATGCTTGCCGCAGAAAAGTGCGCACTGGGACGCCGAGAACGTGAGAGAGATGGAACGGTAGAAAAAACAGCATGGTACAAGTTAGCGGAATCGCAGTACCAAGGGCATCGCCAATGATGCCGTAATGGCGCACTAAAAGAATGCTGAGGATCAGATTGGAGACGCCTTCAATCAGCGTGGCAATAGCCAACTTTCCGTGCCTGCCAATGCCGAAGAGAATGCGGCCGGAGGCGGCCTGCGCTAGTTGAATCGTGACAGGGATTACCAGGATTACCAGAACTGGATAGCTGGCAGCAACATACTTGGCGCCCACCCACGCTTCAATGACCGACTTCCCCAGAATGATAAGTACTGCCGACATAGGCAGCATGATGAGCGCGCACGCTCGGTTTCCCGCGATATATATCTTGCGCAGCCGATCCATGTTGCCAATTGCGTCCGACTGGCTGGACATGGGTACGAAGATCTGTGCCAGACTGGAGACGACTTCAGTGGCGTAGTCGACCAAGCGCGAACCAATGGAGAAGTAGGTGATGGCCGCAGAGGAGAGAAATGTCCCGATCACCAGGGCATCCGTTTTGAACCGCAAACGGCCGGCCAGAATGATCATGAATGTGACGCTGCTGTAGTTCGCCATTTTGCGGAAGGTGCCACGGTCCACATAGCGCCACGCAAAGGGAATCGGCAGAATACGGAATACGATGGCGGCTCTCAGGATCGAGGTGAGTATCGGCAGGGCCACTGTGATCAAGGCAATGGTTAGCAGCCCGTAGCCGCGATTCAAGGTAATGACAATCAGCAGTGCGCGCAGCAGCGTGGAAACGATGTTGGTGAGGTTGAGAAAGTAAAAACGTTGCAAGCCTTCCAGAATCCCGCCATACACACCAAGCGGGAAGCCCAGCGCAACCGAGGCACCGACCATCAGGAACAGCCACCGCGCGGTTGTGAGGAACGCTGGAGGTATTTTAAAGATGGAGTCGACGTAGAAGCTGCCGGCGATCGTGATGGCCAGCGTCAACAGCCCCACGCAGGTGTAGCTGAACAGGCTGGTGTTAATCAGTTTAGCCAGGTCTTCGTTATCGCTGGTGGCCGTGAACTTTGAAACGTATCGAATGATTGAGGAGCGGATGCCAAAATCAAAAAGCCCGTAATAGCCGGTTACGGAGAAGATGAGGACCCAAATGCCGAAGGCCTCATCTCCCAGACGGTGAAGGATGAAGGGAGAGAGAAAAATACCAACAAGCACGTTGACTGCAAGCCCGAACCAACTCGAACTGACATTTTTTATGATCTCGAGTTTTTCGAATTTGCGCATGTTAGCCAGTGCTCACGTCGGGCGCAGCAAGCGCCGAACTTGTACTCCTTCCGATTTCTACAGCCAGAGCAGCGGCGTACCCGGGGGGCACTTCTAAATCGTGAAGTGACCAGCGTGATGCCTCATTGGCGTCCGGGCGAGTGCGCAAAAGCGCTGCGGGCTCGGCGGGCGAAAGTGATACATCAAACTGGTGCAAGGGAAGAGAAAGGCCTTCACCTCTGGCTTTGATGTACGCCTCTTTACGCGTCCAACAGTTAAAAAAACCTTGTCGTCTGTGCTCCGCGGGAAGGGCCCGTAGCGCAATACGTTCGCCGGCCGAAAAGAATCGCTCGGCAATCTCTTCAGTACTGAAATCCTGGCGCATCTTCTCCACATCGACGCCGACCTCGCGATTGCGGGCGAACGCGCAAACAATCACGCCATCACTATGAGACAAGTTAAAAGTCAGGATACCTGGGTTCTTGGCTTCTTCCAGACGAGGCTTGCCATATGCGGAATAGGTGAAACGCAATCCTGCCGCCGAACCACCCAAATAGGATGCAAGCAGTGTCCGCAGCATGCCACGGCTTACGATGAATTCGTGGCGATTCTTATCAAAGCGAAATTTTGAAGCCCTCGCATTCTCGTCATCGGAAAGCAGCTCTTGAAATTGAGTAATGTAGCCGGCGGCTGAGGCTACGGACCCAACCCAAACGTGGACTTCGTGTTCGCCCGGCGGGTGCAACCGGGAACTGGGACCCGCCATGGCAAACTGTGAAACGCAGAGGCTGATGGCGTTGGGAACCAGAGTGGCCACGGGTTACGCCGTCCTGCCGCTGGTCGCGGCCGTGGAAGAATCGTCCGTGGAGATTTCCGCTGCTTGCAACGATGTCTCCTGCGACTCGAGCAGCTGTTTCATCCGGGAGGCGAGCTTTTCGCCCATCACCCGGACGTAGGGTTCACGCAGCATTTCGACGTGAAGGAAGTTGACAATCTGAATTTCCACGCCACCCTCGGACCGGGCGCCCCAACCCATCTTCGGATCATTTACGTAGTAGAAAGGCTGCTTCGGCTTTTTAAACAATAGGACAGGAGCGCGAAAGCGAGGCGCTGTGAATCCATCGCCAGGCCAGTAAAATTCTCGCCAGTCGCTGCGTACTTCCGGCATACCCGACTGAGCAATGCTGCGAAAATTCTTTCGCAACGCCTTCTTCCACAACTTCAATTTGTTTACCAGATGCATATTCCGCAGAGAACGCAGCCGCTCCTGGTAGTAATGTATGTGCCAGAGCCATGGTACTTGACTGTTTTGAAGCACCCAAGTGTCAAGGATGACAAACAAACCCACCTCTAGACCCTGGGCTTCGAGATCAAGCACGATTTGCTCTGCGATCTGCACGCCTTCACACATGCCACCGAAACAATAAGGACCTTGCGGCTGCACGGCACGCATGGCCGCTATGTATTCCTTTGCGAGACCCTGTAACTCCTCTTTGGTAAAAGGACGGTCCCCCACCAGAGGCGCATTAGCCTGCAACTTGTAGAATGGCTGCTCAACGCCCATGTGGCGCGCCAATAGCGCGTAGCCGAGAGTATCCACTCCGGGCGACGCCACCGCGAAGAACGGCAAGTTCCCATTGCCGGCCTGGATCTGGGTCAGAATCGGATCGGGACCTGAAGCCGGGCCTTCGCGAATCAGTTGCGCCAGCGACTCAATCGTAGCGCCGCGAAAAAGTGCGGACAGTGGAATCGGATGGCTTGTAACCTTCTCCACTTCGGAAAGCAAACGTGCCGCCAACAAAGAGTGTCCGCCCAGATCGAAAAAGTTATCGCGGATGCCGATTTTTGGAATGCCGAGCACGCGCTGCCAAATATCGACCAGCAACTGTTCCAGCGAATCACGTGCGGGGACCAGGTTAACCGCGTCCAATGGCAAAGCATCAGGTGCAGGTAGAGCGCGGCGATTCACCTTGCCGTTCGGCGTAAGCGGGAGTTCGTCCAGAGTGATGAAAGATCCCGGCACCATATATTCGGGCAGACTCGACTTCAGAAATGCGCGCAACTCATCATTCGAAATCTTCTCGCCGGGTGCCAACACCAGATAAGCGACCAGGCGACGGTCCCCGGGTTTGTCCTCACGAGCGGCGACGACGCATGACCGCACTGCGGGATGGCGCGCCAGCAAAGACTCAATTTCTCCCAATTCAATACGATAGCCGCGAATCTTCACTTGGAAATCCGCCCGCCCTAGAAACGAAATATTTCCCTCAGGAAGATAGCGAGCCAGATCACCTGTCCGGTACAGCTTGCTCTTTGTATCGCGAGCGAACGGATTAACCACAAACTTTTCCGCTGTCAGTTCCGGCCGGTTCAGATATCCACGCGCCAGACCATCGCCGCCGATATACAATTCGCCGGCTACACCGACGGGAACCGGTTCCATTCGCGAATCCAGAATGTACATCTGGGTATTGGCGATTGGCTTCCCGATGGGTACCGTTCCGCTTTCGCCTGACAGAACCCCATGCACCGATGAGTAGATCGTGGTCTCAGTGGGTCCATACATGTTCCATAACGATTCGCAGCGTGGAAGCAGTTGCTCCGCTAACTCACGCGGAAATCCTTCGCCGCCGCAGAGAACTTTCAATTTTGAATTGCCCTTCCAGTTCGCGTCCAATAGCAATCGCCAAGTTGCCGGCGTGGCTTGCATGACAGTAACGCGGCACTGCTCCATCAGCCGGGCTAGGAGTTTTCCGTCGGTGCATTCTTCGCGGCTCGCCACCACCAGGCGCGCCCCCGTAGTCAGTGGCAAGTAGAGCTCCAGCCCTGCAATGTCGAAGGAGAGAGTAGTTACCGCCAGCAAGACATCTTCGGGCAGTAGGCCGGGAACCTGACGCATGCTGGTGAGGAAATTGACCACGGCGCGATGTTCAATTTGAACGCCTTTGGGTTTTCCCGTGGAACCGGAGGTGTAAATCACATAGGCGAGATCATGCGCAGTGGACTGTGGCGGCAGATTTTCTGTACTTTCTTTGCTGATCTGATTCCAATCAGTGTCCAGAAGAATCAGTGCTTCAGATATTTTTGGCAAATTCGGGAGTAGCGACTGCTGGGTCAGAAGCACGGGAGCATGCGCATCCTCCAAGATATATGCAACTCGATCCTTGGGATACGCCGGGTCAAGCGGCACATAGGCTCCGCCTGCCTTGAGCACGCCGAGCACTCCCACAACCATGTCCAGCGAACGCTCAGCGCACAGACCTACAAGAACGTCGGGGCCAACGTCGGCTTTTTTAAGGTAATGCGCTAACTGATTCGCCCTTGCGTTCAGTTCACGATAGGTCAAATGATGATTTTGAAAGACAATTGCTACTGCTCCAGGCGTGAGCTCAGCTTGCCGCTCGATCAATTGCTGAACGCCCACGTCGGGATAGGAAGCCGCGGTACGGTTCCACTCAATCAGGATTTTCCGTTTCTCCGATTCAGTCAGCAGCGGCAGTTGCGAAATCGGCCGCTCCGGATTCTCGATCACCCCTTGCAGCAGTCGCTGGAAATGCTCCGTCATGCGCGAGATTGTGGACTCATCGAATAAGTCGGTGTTGTATCCAAACCTGGCCCTTAACCCGTCTTCGCTTTCACACATCGTGACCGTGAGATCGAATCGTGCGGTGCCGTTCTCCCCTTCGATCGGGCTTACGATCAACCCGGGCACGCTCGAGTCTTCTTGCGGGACCGTCCGTAACTCAAACATGATTTGGAACAAAGGATTGCGGCTCAGGTCGCGTTGCGGTCGCAATTCCGCGACGAGTTTTTCAAAGGGAATCTCGTTCGCGGAGGCGTTATCCGCCGTCGCGCGAACTCGGTGTAGCAGTTCTATGAAGCTGGGATCGCCAGACAAATCGTTGCGCTGAACCAGCATGTTCTCGAATAGCCCGATCAGTTCTTGCGCTTCAAGCAGGTCGCGATTGGGCGTGAGCGTGCCCACCACAATTTCATCTTGACCGCTATAGCGGTACAGAAGCACATTAAAAGCCGCCAGCAGCGTTACGAAAAATGTGACGCTCTCGCGACGGCTCAGTTCCCGCAACCCGTGCGCCAGCGAGTTCTCAAATGCAACCCACTGGCTCGAGCCACGAAACGTCTGCACCGGCGGCCGAGCGTGACCGGTTGGTAATTCGACGCCTGAGGGAGTTGAGGCAAGGTTTTGCCGCCAATAGGAGAGTCGCTGTCTGAAATTCTCCTCGTGGCTGGAGCGGCGTTGCCAGATCGCATAGTTCGCATATTGCGCCGGGAGTTCGGGAAGGCGCGAATTATCTCCGGCCGTGAAACTCCTATAGACTGTCGTGAGTTCTCGCAGCAGAATATCCACTGACCAGGAATCGAAAACAATGTGATGTAGGGTCAGCAACAAAACATGATCTTCGCTGGCAATTCGAAGTAGCGAGGCCCGGATCAGGGGGCCGTGAGTCAGATCGAATGGTCGTTTTGCCTCTTCGCGGACAAAGTCGTGGATGTGGGAGTCGCATCGGTGGGCAGGAACGCTGCCTATATCGCTAAGGACGAGACGCATCGGACTCGCCGAGGAAATGACCTGTGTGGGCTGGCCCTCAACAGTGTGAAATTGCGTCCGCAGCACTTCATGCCGCCGGATGATTTCATTGAGACTGTGTTCCACTGCTGCGATGTCAAGAGCGCCTTCCAGGCGCAATGCGACTGGGATGTTATGTGCGGCGGTGTTCGGCTCCAATTGTTCCAGAATCCAGAGTCGCTCCTGGGCAAAGGAGAGCGGAACGCGCTGGGGCGCGCTGTGCTCCAGTCGCAGAGCCTGCAACCGTATCCCGGTTTTCTGAGTCTCTGATGGGTCCATCATCTCCACGACCTTAAACAATGGCTGGAACTTGGAGCAGTCTCACAGGCTTTCATCTTTGTCCCAAGCTGAAATTCTTGGATGCAAAATGTCTTCACTCGTCCCGCAGGACTCATAAACTTCGACGCGTACTATTCCCAGTTAACAACATTTGTGAGTGAGCTTGTTCATTCCTGAAGTAAAAACCTGCACTTGCTCTGCCAAGATGATATCTGCTGGTGTTGGCGGAATCCATCAATTAAGCATTGAAACACTTTGTTTTCAGAGGTTTAGATGGAGAACCAGCGAATCCTGCAAGGCCGGATTGAGCTCAAGTGCAAAGCTTTGCAGTTTCCGGGAAGCTCTAAAGCCGAAGACTGCTTTCGGGCTGAGGAATTGCTTTATAGAATTGGTAATCCCGGATAGCATCTAACTTACGGTCTAGGTCTGGGTCCATTTATGATTCATTTATCCACTCCTGAAAGACGCACCAAATCATTCAAGCTAAAGCGGGTCGTAATCGCAACTGTTACCGTGCTCTTCTTGGCGGTCTCGGGCGTCTCGCAAACCCGTCACTATTCGGATTCCAGGACTCGTTACTCGCAATCGAAGTCCGTCAAGAGTTCGATGCGGAAGGCGAGCGGAGTCCCGCATCCGACGGCTGACGTCATAGTTCGCAAAGCGAACCCGAAATCAGGCGGAGAACAACAATTAAACAATTTGGCACGCCAGACCGCGCGCATCGAGAGTTCACGGCGGAGCAAAAAAGCAAGCGGCCTTTCTCAGCAGGCGGCAAAGGGACAAAACCCAGAAGTTAATTTCCAGTTCCAGCCACCGAAAGGTGGCCTCAAAAACTCTAATGCGGGACGCGAGACCAAGGTCCGTCACTCCGCGATCAATCGGAGGGTAAACGGTTCGTCTCGCTGAACCGCGCGACTACTCTCCCCCGATACTGCGCTCCTTCGTCTTCAGCCCTTGAACATTTTCGTCCGCGCTAGAAGTAGGTGCCTTCACTAGGCGTTCCTTCATCGAATACTTGAACAGGCACCACAGCGCGTGGAATCCATCTCTCCATCCGATTTTCTTTCCTTCCTCGTAAGTGCGGCCCCAGTAGCTGATGCCAACCTCGTAAATTCTGAGGCGGCGTTTGGCAATTTTCACCGTGATTTCCGGTTCGAAGCCAAAACGATCCTCCTCGATAGGGATGGATTGAATTACCTCGCGGCGGAATACCTTGTAGCAGGTTTCCATATCGGTGAGATTAATGTTGGTCAAACAATTGGAGAGCAGGGTGAGCAACCAGTTACCCACTGAATGCCAAAAGTACAGGACCCGATGGGGACGTCCACCCAGAAAGCGGGAGCCGTACACCACATCCGCTTTGCCCTGGATCAGCGGGTCAATGAGAACGGGATATTCAATGGGATCGTATTCCAGATCAGCGTCTTGAATGATGACATAGTCACCGGTTGCCTCTTGAATTCCGCGGCGAAGGGCGGCGCCCTTACCAAGATTCTTCGGTTGCAGCAACGCTCGAATTTGGGGATGCCGATTCTGCAATTCGGCCAAAATCTCGCGCGAACCATCGCGCGAAAAGTCATCGACGCAAATTACTTCGATTTCAAGGGGAACTGAAAGTACCTTGTCTACCAGGCACCGCAAGGTGGCGCGCTCGTTGTAAACCGGAATCACGACAGAGAGTTTCATTGCGATGAATCAGAGTTTACTTGTACCCATTTAAAATAGCGCCCGTCGTATGACGGTGGTTTGTCGCAAGCAGTTCCAAGGTTTTATTACGACAATGGCGAGCCAACTCCAGCGAGTCCTCCACGTCTCAATATAGTTGTGCTTTATAGTTGCGCTTCGGAATCAAAACGATTCGCATTTCGCAAGATGTAATTAGTTCCATTTCTGCCCGCATTATCGGAAATTTTGTCCTAATGTATTCACCCTAACCAGTGACTAATCGCGTTCAAAATCAATAGAGTTCTACCGCCCTCGATCAGGGTTCCTCGGAGCCACATCTGCGGTTGCGTTCTCATTCTTGAGAAAGTGCTGTCAATTAAAGAGCACCGGAAGTCGAGTTGGCAACACGGATGCTACCATTTTTGGAAGAAGCCGTATTCAACATTTAATTAAAAGTTGAACCATCCGGTCGAAACCGGCGATGGATTCGACAACTCTGTGATTACACAACCGCATGGCGAGCGGGAGAAAATCAGGGGAGGAGTGATGGGCGATATAGCAGTAGGATTGGGATTAGGGAGCCGCGAACAGCAGATTGTTGAACTATTACTTCAAGGCTGTGACAACGAGGAAATCGCAAGACAGCTGAACATGGCCCGCCGCACTGTAAAAGCTTACTTCAACCGGCTATTCCTGCGATTCGGTATTACCACTGGAATCAAGCGAGTCAAGCTCGCAACTCTTTTGTATCGGAGGCAGTTATGTCTGGAGAAGAACGTCAGGGAGCTCTCACCCCCAATGAACGAGAACAGCAAGTCATCGCACTCGTTGCTCAGGGACTCAAAAATCGGGAGGTCGCAGATGCCATCGGAACCACCGAGCACGTCGTCAAGAACTATCTTCGTGGCATCTACGACAAACTCGGTCTCTGGAACCGCGTCGAACTCGCCCTCTGGTACGAAGCGCGCAAGAATGAACAGACGTTCCGCGCGTAATGTAGTGAGGGTATGGGAAAGCCGGATGATGGGATTGGGGAGGATGATGCTTCCCCAGCGATCGAACGCCAAGTGAACAGCTTAATCCCGCCGATGCCACCGAAAATCTGATCGCCGAATGACGGGCGGGGAAGATCCGATTCGCCCGAAAATTCGCTGGTCATTTACAACCGGTCATTTACAACCTGAAGCCTGTAATTCTCTCAATCTGTTAGCGGCGGCAGTAGACCCTTTCTTAGCGGCTGCGACTAGCAGTACTTCGGCCTGATCGCAGCTCTTCGGAATTCCATCTCCCCGCTCGTATAGATCTGCGAGCAACAATATTGCGGCCTTGTTCTGCTTGCCAATCGCTTTCCACAGCAACTTCGCGGCTTGGGCCGTGTCCCTGGAGCCACCCTCGGCGTTGAGGTATTTTTCCGCGGCGGCCAAATCCGCTGCCCCGCTCTCGGAAGGAATTACGTTCCAGACAGGCGCGCTACGAAGGTCTCGTGGGAAAGCCGCCTTGCCCGTCGCCGCGACACCCTCGTCCGGAGATGCGCCTCTAGTTGGCTGTTGTGGGGGATTCGCTTCGGCGGCAGAATGCTGGGCTTTCTGGTGCGCTTCAGGACTAAGCTGTTGCCCTTCTGCTTTTTTATTCACTTGTCCCGAAGGTGCACTTTCCGCCGGCCGCTGGGGTGTGGGGACTGCGCCGGCCGACGATTCAGAAATAGAATGCGATGGGGAACCGGTAGGTGATTGGCTCCGCCACTGCACGTAGAGGAATGCTACTAACAACAACACCAAAACAGTGGCAGCGAGTTTGCCAAAAACTCGAGGCTTTTGCGTGTCCGCCGCAAGATTTACAAGACTTCTCTCCCGCAGCCACTGCACATCGGGTTGATCCACCTTTGCCGGCGACTCCGCCAGCAGTTCAGAACCCGGAAAATCGTGGTTCAGAGTACCCCGTCCTCCATTGGTCGGCGCCGCAGGGGCCGACACCGCCTTTGCGATGTGACCTTGAAGAGAACAACCGCATCTCCCACAAAACCACTGGCCGGGAAGATAATTATGATGACAGTCCGGGCAGACCAGTGGTGCAACGCGCGTCGCTGTAGACTCAGGCGCCTCAGTAATTTTCAGCTGCGGTGATTCCGCTATAGGTTGATTGCTTTCCTGCTGATCCCGCTCTTCAGGACTATCCTCGGACACTCCCTCTAGTTCCCGAAGCAGTTCCACGACGGCTTGTTCCCGTTTTTCCGGAGGGGTCGTAAAGTACACTTGGGCCCATCTTCCTAAATTGCGTCCCAGAGTCGGATTCATCATGGGATTAAGCTGGGGATTGGGCAGCTTACCCTTTGACTCCGCGTCTTTGTCCGATGAGTACCGCAAACTTGTCTCTCCGGGTTGAGCTCCTAAGGATAATTCCACTCCGACGAGATCAAGTTGTCAATTCAGCTAGGCCCTGATCGATGGAGGAGGCGCACAACTATTTGTTCTGAAAGTGGTTAGTCGCAGGCCTTGCGATAGGCGGGCTCGAATTGATCCAATTGTGCGTCCCGCTGGCTTGTGAACTTGCCCTTGGGAGTATTGCCGTACAAATCTGCGCCAGGACAGTAGTAGAGCGCGGTGTGCAAGTCCACCCAGACCTTGGTCTCGGGATTTCCATTGTAGACAGGAGCGGGAGGCGGCTCCGCAATGCCTAGAGCGACCAGCAGCCGGTCGGTCAGACTCAGCTTCGGCTCCTCCACTTGCTTTCGCCTTGGCCTGGCCCGGCCTGTCGCAGAATTATCTCTCGAAGAGGCCGTCACAGTAGCGCCACTGCCGGAATTCGACCAGACGCCCCAACCGACTGCGGCGACGACCAGGATTATTGCGATTGCCAGGTAAACGTCGGCGCGTCTCATTTTCCAGAATCGGGCGAACGCGGCATTCGACCGCACGCCATTCAGCGACTCCAACCAGGCTTTGGCTCGAGCTGCGGAAACCCATGGATATAGTTGCTGCGCTGAAGTTTTCCCTTGTGCTGCATTTGCTTGAGCAGGTGGGAGCGATTTTGATGCCTGCTCGATATTTTCCCGAGAATTGTTGTCGCCGTCTGCGCTGGTCAATTCCTGCTGAAGATGATCCGACTTTAGATTTGCCAACGGCAGCCCGGAGACGAAGTCAGGCTCTCTTTCGCGAACCTGGTTGACCGGCAGTTTGTTGGCCTCACTCATGCGCCACATCGAGGCCCATTTACTCTGGAGATCTCCGCTGCCGGGCTGGGTTTTCTCAGTGCCGCACATGCCACAGAAGATTTCGTCCGCCCTAATCGGATTACTACACTCGGGACAGAGTGCGCTCTCTCGGCTGGTGACCGACTCTATGCCATTCGCCAAGGGCTCTAATTCTAGTTTGAGCTTTTGCGAGTTCCCGGTCGTTGTCGCGTGTTCGGCGGCAAATATCTGCTGCAATTCCAGTTCTGCTGTCCGCGCCAAACCTTCGGTAACCAATCCAGCCATCAGTTGGCAGGTGCGAACATCGTGGTCTTGATAGCCGTTGGCATTTGCGAAATGCAATTCCAAACAACCCATTATCTTGCCGTCATAGAAAACAGGAACGGCAATAATCGCGTTGATACCTTGCCGCCTGCAAGTTTCGGGATCAAGACGAACATCGTTCCGCACGTCAGGACATTGCAAAATCGTCCCCGTGCTTACACAGTCGGCGGGTAAACAGGACGCAGCCTTGACACGACTGCCGGCCAGTCGCACGGCGCTTCCGGAGGCGGCCCAGTACAGCAAGTCTTCCTGTTCGAGTAAGCCGACAGCGCTGCCATCGGCGTGCGCGATTTGTTTTGCCCGAGTTGCGATCAGCCCTATGGCAGCGTGCAGATTCAGATGACGCATCTGGATCTGGTGCTGACATTCCACGATTTCGCCCAGGATGCGGGTGTAATCCACGTCGATTTCGCTGGGTGCGTGGCTCTCCGTCGGACTAACTTCTGTGCCTTGCGACGTCAGCGTGGGTTCGGTAATTCGCGACTGCTCGTTGTGCTGTTGAAGCACATACGCCGCCGCTAGCAGTTTCTGGAATGAGACTTCGTCCAGTACCGGACGTCCATTATTAGTTGTGAAGGTTGCCATCAGCATCAACTGGGCGGAATCCGCACCGGCGCCCAGCTCGGGTGCACTATTGTAGTGCAATTCGTTACCCAAAGGGACTCAGAAAGGGCCGTGGCGGGTTCATTCTAACAGGTAACAGCGGGGCCCTAAGGTACCTATCGGCATGGCGCACTTTCGTGCAAGTTATTCGCACGTCAAAGTTTATCAAGGACACCCCAGTGCGACGCCCACGATTGTACCGGGCAGGGGCGCGTGGCCAGGTTCCTTTTCGTGTTCCACCGACTAAAAAGTCGAGATTGAGTGCAAGATTATGCACTTTTTGGGGGACAGCAAAGCTTTTCGTTACTTTCATCGGACCGGCGACAATTCCAATTTCTCTACTTTTTCGCGGCTCAGATAAAAGTGAACTGCCGGCGTAATGATCAGCGACAGAACCATCGAGATTAAAATTCCGCCGATGACAGCGATCGCCAGGGGCTGCAACATTTGCGAGCCCGCCCCGATTGCAAAAGATAGGGGTAACATGCCGGCGATGGTGGCCAGTGCGGTCATAACAATGGGACGCAAACGTCGCCGGCTGGCTTGTAACATGGCGTCTTCACTGGAGAGACCGAGAATATGGAACTTCTCCTCCGCATCGAGCAAAAGAATACCGTTCTTAGCCACGATGCCTACCACCATGATCATTCCCATAAAAGATGAGATGTTGAAGGTTGTCCGCGTGATCATCAGAGCAATAAAAACACCTGACGTGGAGAGCAGTGCGGACGCCAAAATCGCCAGCGGCGCGGCAAAGCTGCGGAATTCGAAAAGCAGCACAATAAAAACCAGCAGAATGGCGATAACGAATACGAACACCAGATCCCGAAATGACCGCTGCTGTTCCTGATAGGTTCCACCGTACTCGACACGAATGCTCGCGGGAAGACGCAAGCCGGCTACAGTCTTCTGCACCGCGTTCATGGCGCTGCCTAAGTCGGTGCCCTCCAGGCGCGCGGTGACCGCTACGTCGCGCTGCAGGTTCTCGCGCCGGATTTCGGTTTGCCCGGGAAGTTCCGTGACTGTAGCCAATGAACCCAGGGTCGCGGTCTTTCCTGTGCTGCTCGTGAGAAGCGTATTCCGCATGGCCTCGAGCGATGAATGATTAGCGGCGGGAAAGCGCACCCGCAAGGTGTAGGCGCGATCGTTGGCTACCACTGGAGTCGGGGCCGGCTCACCTTCGAGGATGGCCGCAGCGTCGAGCGCTACTTCTTCGGGAGTAAATCCGGCTCGCGATGCAACGCTGGGATCGACCTGGAAAATCACTGCCGGACCACTGATCGTGTTATCGATTCCATTCAGAACATCCACGACACCTGGAATTTTTTGAATCGCATCCGCCAGCTTCGGCGCCCAGGCTTCGAGTACAGCCGGGTCCTGCGAAAACAACTTAATCTGGATCGGCTCCGGGGCACCGGTCAGATCGCTGATCATGTCCTGCAAAGTCTGTATGAATTCAACGTCAAGGGCGGGTTCCTGCTGTTTAATTTTCGTACGAACGTCTTCCATGACTTCCTGGACACTCCGACTGCGCTTCTGTTTCAGCTTTACGGAAAGATCGCCGGTATTCGCCTCCGTAACGGCAGCCAGCCCCAGTTGCAGCCCGGTTCGACGCGAGGTGCTCTCCACTTCGGGGGTGCTTCGCAAAATCTGTTCGACGTGACTGATGACACGATTTGTTTCCGCCAATGAACTGCCAGCGGGCATGATGTAGTCGAGCACGAAACCGCCCTCGTCCATTTCGGGCAACAGGTCCGATCCGGAAAAGTGATAGCAGACGTATGAGACCACGATCAGCACCAAGCTAAGTCCCACCAGCAGCCACGGTTTGTCCACCGCTCGCCGCAACCAGCGCTCGTGCAAATTGATTACCTTATGAAAGAAGCCGCCGAGATGCGCCTCTTCAGCCGCCAGCAACCGCGACATCGATTCTTCTTCCGGTTCTTCTTCTCGTTCCGGTCCGGTTTCGTCCGAGCCCTTGTGTTTACCCCGAATGAGATATTGACTCAGATTCGGCGTCCAGGTGAGAGCCAGCGCCAGTGAAGTCAGTAGCGAGACGGCCATGGTCACGGCTAGCGCGCGGAAGAACGTTCCTGTCACCCCGGTAATCGAAATCAGCGGAAGAAAAACCACGACGGGCGTGACTGTGGAACCGATCAGCGGCACAGTGATTTCACCAAGCGCGCTATGTATGGCCTGGAGACGCGATTGCCCGGCGTCGCGATGCAGCACGATGTTTTCAACCACCACGATGGCGTCATCAATCACCAACCCAACCGCTGCGGCGAGACCGCCTAAGGTCATGAGGTTGAAGGTCTCCCCCAGCACCTTCAGCGCGATGAACGTAACCATCACCGTAACTGGGATCACCAGTCCGGCGACCACCGATGTACCCCAATCACGCAAAAAGACCACCAGTATGATCGACGCCAGAAGCAGACCCAGCAGAATTGCGTCACGCACGCTCTTGATGGAATCACTAACGATGATCGACTGGTCGTAAAAGGGCTGCAGCAATATTCCAGGCGGCAGTGATTTGCGGAGACGGTCCACTTCGGCATGCACTTCTTGCGCAACCTGCACCGTGTTGCTGTCCGGTTGCCGGTTGATGTTCAGCAGCACCGCGGCCTTGCCGTTTGCCGTAACAATCGTGTACACAGGCTTGACCGCCGGAGCGACCGTCGCCACATCCCCCACACGAACCGGAATGCCCGTGGGCGTGGTCTTGATCACGGTGTTGGCGATTTCTTCCGGCGTGCGGACCTGGGCGTTGATAAGACCCAGAAATAGCTGATGGTTTTGTTCCAGCAGGCCGGGCGAGTCGATCAAGTTTGTCCGCCGCACGGCATCCAGAATGTCGGTCACCGTCACCCCCGCGGCTAGTAATTTGGCGGGCTCAGGAGTGATGTGGAATTCAGGTTCCTGTCCTCCCTGCACCACTACCGTCGAGACTCCATCCAGGCGGTTCAAGCGTGGTTTCATCTCGTAGGTGGCCATTTCCCAAAGTTTGGTTAGCGGCACCGTCTGTGAGGTAAGGCTGTAGCCCATGATGGGGAAGCTGGCGAACGTCATGCGGTGTGCTTCCACTTTTGCCGTGGTGGGAAGCTCAGGTTGCACACGCGCGAGCGCCGAATTCACATATTGCAGGGTTTGAAACATGTCCACGTCCCAACGGAAAAACAAGTCAACTTCCGCTGATCCGCGGCTGGTGATGGAACGAACCGTAAGCAGTCCCGGAACACTGTTGACGGTCTCTTCGATGGGACGGGTGACCGTTACCATCATCTGATCGATGGGCATGACACCGTTGTCAACCGAAATCAGAATGCGAGGGAAGTTAGTTTCCGGGAACACCGAGACCGGAACGGTGAATGCTAAGTAGGCGCCTAGCATCGCCACCGTCAGAATGAGAAAGATAACTGACTTGGAGTTTCGTGCAAACCAGTATGAGGGCTCCGATTGTGTCACGGTAACCCCCTATTTCTCGCTGCCAGATTGGTCGGCGGATTTTTCGCCGTCAGACTTGTTGGCGGACGGTTTATCGCTGGTTGGGTTCTCCGCAGCAGCTTCAATATTGACCTTGGTGTTATCGGGCAGCCCGTAGTTCCCAGAAGTCACGACGCGATCTCCGGCCTGCAATCCTTGTGCGATTTGAACTTGGTCGCCCTGTCGAATCCCAACCTGTACCGCTTTCTGATGGGCGCGGCCATCGGGGCCAACCAGCATCACTGAGGTGCTGCCGTCCGTGGCTGTAAGGAGCGACGAGGCTGGCACGACCAGCGCATCAGGGATAGTTTGCGCCAGCATGGAAAGTTTCACGCTTGTCCCAGGTTTAAGACTTCGCTGCGGATTGGCTGCCTGCGCCCAGACTTCTACGGTCGTGCTATTAGGATCGAGCGCAGGACTGACCACCGTCACCTTGCCCGTGACCGGCTCATCCAGACCAGGAACCGTGATGCTTGCTTTGTCACCGACCTTGAGCAGGGCGGCCTCGGGTTGAGGAATGTGAGCCCGGGCGATGATTTGAGAAATATCCATTACCGTAATCAGGGGAACGCCGGCAGCACTCATCTCTCCTGGATACAGAGGACGGTCTGTCACTACGCCATCGATGGGGCTGCGAATCTCCGAGTAACTCAACTGCGCCTCAGCCCCCTGATACTTTCCCTGCGCGGACTCAAGTTGACCGTGAGCTGACTTCAGGGTCTGTTGCTTTCCGACAGCCATTAATGAATCGAGGTGTCGCTGCGCCAGGTCGTAGGCGTTACGGGCTTGCGTCAAACTCACGCCCGCCTCGTCTAGTTGTCTGCGGGGCAACGCGCCTTGCTGAAACAATACCTCCCGGCTCTTGTACACCTTTTCGGCCGCATCAAGCGCTTGTTTGGCCGCCTGAGTGTCAAGCTTAGCCCTTTGAATTTCTTCCGGAAGCCCAGCCGCAGTAGTGCTGGTATAAGCCGCCTCCGCCTGTTCATAGGTACCCTTGTTTTCCTGCGCCGCGGCTGCCAGATCGCGATTCTCCAACACAGCCAGCAACTGCCCTTTGTGCACTTTGGCGCCTCGTTTTACCTGGAACGTCCTGACCGGTGCGCTGATCTTGGGTGTGATTGCTGCCTGTTGCAACGGAAATAGAATAGCTTCCGCGGTGACCGTGCGCTGGATCGTAGTCTTCTGCACGGGCGCGGCTTGAACTGTGACTACGGGCTCTTTGTCTGGCGCATTCCCCGAGCATGCAGCCAAAAATAGGAAGGCAGATGCGATCGCCGACCGGACGAGCGGCAATGCGATCCTCCTTGAAACTACGCTGTAGCGACCTGGTGCCTGCCGGTGACCATTATTCGCAAAGCCAGCGGCTGTTGAAGGTTTCATTCTGTTAGAAGTTTCCGGTCAGTGTTTGCAAAGTCGCTAAAGCTAGCCGAAAACGAGCCTGCCCGTCATCGTATGCGTTCCGTGCCTGGCGAAGCGTGGTCTGCGCATCTACTACTTCCAGCACCGTAGCTTCTCCGGCCTGATAGCGCAAGGTGGTAAGACGCAGGCTCTCCGCCGATAGTTGCGCTGCCTGGGTCAGCGATTCCAATTCGGCGCGCGCCGCCTGGGCCTCATTGTAGAACGACTGCACGTTACCGAGCAGTTGCCGCTGGGCAAAGCTCAATTCGACGCTAGCCTGATGCTGCCGTAGATTCGCTTGCCGAACCTTGCTGCGATTGGCTCCCCAACCCCAGACGGGTACCAGCAACGTGGCCGTGGCGGAGTAGCCCAAATTACGGATGGTCGCGAACTCCCGGGTTGCGGGATCATGCAAAACTGTCTGGTGAACCGCAAAGTGACTGGCATCGATCCCATAGAAGTAGTCGAGGGTCAGGGAAGGCAGAAGCCCACCCCACGCAGCAGTGACTTCGTGGTTTGCCGCTTGGAGCGCGGCTACGGCGGCCCGCAGTTCCGGATTCTTTCGTGCTGCCGCAGCCTGGACTTCCGGGAATGACGGCAATGGCTGGAGGGTTTGGAGATCGTCAATCACGGTGAAATTCTCATTAAAGTTCGGGAAGAGCAATATAGCCAGCTCCAGCCGGGTGCGATCCATATCCAACCGCGCCTCCTGCAAATCGCGCTGAGCCTGTTGGAATTGGATTTGGGCCTTGATGACATCGGCATGGGCAACTTCGCCGCCTTGTTCGAGTTTCTGGCTGATCCCCAGAAAGCGTTCCGCTTCCGAAGCGGCGTTTTGGGCAGTGGCATACTTGCGCTGGGCAATTACCAGGCCGTAGTAAGCCTTCACTACGGTTACCACCAAGCCCCGAGCCGCGATTTCCAAGCGCGCCCGCGCTGCCGCTTCCATCGCACGGGTTCGCCGGTAATCGGCGAAACCGGTCAACGAGAGTGCCTGATGCACGTTGGCCTGACTAATGTACTCGTGTACACCATTGTTGGCTATGAAACGGCCAGGGAAGCTTGGGTTGCCACCTTCGGTGTAGATGAACTGGTTGTTGTAATTAACGTTTGGCAACAAGGCAGCCCGAGCTTGAACATGATCTTCTTTCGCGAGACCCAGTTCTGTGAGCCCGGCTTGGAATTGAGGACTGTTGCTTTTCGCTCGCTTCAGGGCATCCTGCAACGTCAGTGTCAGCGGAGCACCGCTATTCGGACTATCTGCCGCGGTCGCTTCGGAAGGGAGGCCTGCCGTAGCCTGCACGTTGATGGGTTTAAAGGCAGGATTGGTTTGTGCAACGGCAAATGACGTCACCAAGACAATGGAAAGTAGGGTTTCTCGATGCAGCCTTCGAATCCTTTTCCCTGAATAGGACCGCTTTTTACTTTGTGGAAATCCGCAACGCGACATAAACACGGAGCACCTCGGATTTTTTTAAGAGACTTGAACAAAAATACAAAAGACGTCACTTCATTGCCGGAGCGACGATTGTCAACGAACCTTGGGAATTTTGTCCATATCGCCTTGCCCCCGCTGAGATAAGTCCCGAACGAAATTCCGAACGTGCAGTGAAGATTCGAAATCCAAAACTGAACGGGAAAAGCACAACATTCCGGCATCCGGAACCAATGCGGGAAATCTCACGGCCGGCGTGGTTAAGAAGTGTTTGACGTCTGAAGGGGTTGCTCTCAAGTTCCTGCATTCATTGGGGTTCATCCCTCAGTGCGAGACGGCGAAGCTTTGGCGAAAGACGTGCTTATATTCATGTAGCGCGAGCCTACTGAGAGAAACCGAATGCGCGAGGAGAACATGATTAATCTAAACGAAATCAAGATCACGCCCCGGGACCAGGAAGTGCTGAAGTTGCTGGTGCAGGGGTGCAGCAACAAAGAGATCGCCGCCCATCTGAGCATCAGCCCCCGAACGGTGAAACAACATTTGCGCACTTTGTTCTTGCGTGCTGGAATCCGAGATGGCCGTAAGCGAGTCAAGTTAGCAACCGCTATGTTTTCTGAGGAGCAGGTGGAATCATGCAGCCACGTGACCAGTTAACCGCAAAGGAAATCCAAGTCGCCACTCTGGTCTGGGAAGGCCTTACAAACCGTGAGATTGCCGTCCTTATAGGTACAACGGAGCAAGTCGTAAAGAACTATCTGAGAGCTACCTTTGACAAGATTGGCGTATGGAGCCGTCTCGAGCTAGCGCTGTACGTGGCCGGCCATGGGGAGCCACTTGGATGACCGAGTTGGGTCTTAGGCGACAAGCCTAGACCGGAAGCTCGCCACCCTGGTATGTCGGTTTAATACACCAGTCAGCACCGCGCGAACTCCTTGGTGCATACGGTTCTAGCCTGTTTTTTCACAGTCTTCCACCTGAACTCTTGGCTTAGGTTAAGAGTTCTGGTGGCGATTAAAGCCTCTATAACGGAGACTTGACGAAGCCTCGGAGTGCGCCACTGTTAGGTTGCACCAATTCACAGCATAAGCCTGTGGATGCGCGGCATGTCTTTGAGCAGTCATGCTGTTTGGGCTCGAGAATCCACTTGACGGCAGGCGGTGTTGAGAGTACTGGCGAGAAGGCAATCACCCGGATGTCTGTTCGTGTTTCTTGTTGCCGCGCATGGTCGCCCGATTTGAATGGGAAGAGCCAGAATGTTTGCAACGGGTTGCACTTCCCATCGAATTTAGCGTCTTGGAGTTCCCATATCTCTTACGCCAGGCGGCCGACAAAAGCAGCATGCAGCCAGTACAGGTTTTGGGTAATGAAAGCTGAACTTGGCAATCTGACGGTGAACGTGGGGATAAGTTGCAAGCCCGCCATTCGTGTTTGAGGGGGTAATCGAAAACCGTGCCGAATTCTATGTTGGCAATGCGAATTTGTACGATTGCCCCCACCATTCTGTTGGTGGATGATTCTCCCGCCATGCTCAAGTATTTTCGCACCGTGCTGGAGCTCTATTCTTATAGGGTTCACGCTGCCAACAATGGCCTGGAGGCTCTGCGTCGGATACGTGACGGGTTCATCCCGGACGTTGTCTTGTTGGACCTGCAGATGCCTCACTTGGATGGTATGCAGACGCTCAAGTATCTATTGAAGCTTCGTCCTGGGCTGAAGGTGATCATGTGTTCCGCCTTAGGTGATCCGGAAAAAGTCCAGCAAGCGAGATCGCTTGGCGCGCAAGCCTACCTGACGAAGCCGGTGCAACACTTATATCTCACTGCTGCATTGGAGACCTGCCTCCATCCGCCTTCAAACCCGAACGACACGAGCTCCCACGTAGACCCATTCACTTTCGTCTCTGCCGCGCAATAGAGGTTAGAAAGCATCAAACGCGGGAAAATTCTGCAAAATCTTGCGTTTCAAAGGGTTTGCTTGATTTTCAGTAGCACCAACCTGCTGTACCGCAAAGCCTTCGTGGGTCTGGTCTCAGGCATTTGAATTGCACGTTCCGCAGTGTTGTCCCAGGATCACTGGACGTCTCTGTCTCGACGAGCCGGGTCCCAGCCCACGCGACGAGGTAGGTATGGCTTACAAGGAGACTTTTTGGATGGCCTGTGACTCGACCGAGCAGTTACGCGCGGAGTATGGACCATTCCACACCCGTGCAGAAGCAGAAACTGAGGCCAAAAAGCTGGGCTTTTGCTACCTACTGCGTTACGAGCACATCATCGATGAGCACGAGGAAATCCAAGAAGTGCGCTGCATTTTCATTGAGCTGCCCGAAACAATCGCACTGGTAAAGGACAGCAAGAATCTGCACACCCGATGTGCGACTTGTGGTGAATCCTCAACTCATGAGCAGTCCTGGCAGGCTGAAGTCTGGGCAGATATTCACGAATTTGAACATTCGCGACATCGCGTCCGGCTCTTTGAGCACACTCGAGGTGAAGGTCTAAAGGAAATCGCTGACTGGCGAGCCTGAAAGGACTTAGAGCACCTAACAAAAGCCAGTTTCCGCCACCGAAAACTCCAGCACACTACTTCAGGTTGCGTAATTCGCGTTTGGACGGGATTGTCTGAATCAGCGTCCTTCCAAAAGGAAGTCTTGATACGCGGCTAAGGCGGGTTTTCGGTTCAGTGCTTCGTCGCGGCAGCCCGGCGGGCGATGAGGAGGAAGCCTTTGGCCTTGGCGTCACGTTCCAGTGCTTGCAGGCGGGCGCGGCCGGCGGTTGTTTTGCCTGATTTCACCTCTATTTCGCCCAGCGCCAACCGCGACTGAAACTCATAGCCAAGATAGCCATGCCTGCTGGCCTTGACGAGCACAGCCTCAAGACTCCGTTTGGCAGCCTCGGTTTCGTCCTGACGGGAATGATTGGCCGCAGCCGCGCGGATACGCGCCGCGGCAATATCCACTTCGAAATGCACTGGAATCACTCCGCTGCGTGCGGACAGCTCTTGCGCGGTTTGGATTACTTTCTGCGCTTCGCTGGTCTTGCCCTGCTCCAAAAGTGAGCGCGCCAGCACCGAATCAGTTACCGCTACATTTTCCTCCGACTTCAGCTTACCGAACTCCCCGGCGGCCTGCCGGGCCAGGGCCTCCGCTGCTGCGGGTTGTCCTTCGTCCAGTGACAGAGCAGCCAGGCTAGCGCGACTCGCGGCGGTGGTCCATTGCTCACCAATCTCGGTTCGGATGGCCAGCGCCTCCTCTCCTTTCATGCGGGCCGCCACCAGATCGCCTTGCGCCGAAAGCGTTTCGCTCAATCCCGCGAGCTCGAACGCCATGCCCCGCTTATAGCCGGTTTCCTGGGTAATGTTGAGCGCCTGCTCGTACATCTTCTTCGATTCCTCCAGTCCGCCCATCTCGTAGAGCAGGAGGCCCAGGTTGCCCATGGTGGAGGCCATTCCTCTCTTGTCTCCTACCTCGGCGAAATACTCGAGCGCCTCCTCGTGCATTTTTCTGGCGCCCGCAAGATCTCCTTGGCCATCGAGCACATTGCCCAAGTTTCCCAGCACCCCGGCGAGGCCGCTCTTCGATGCAATTTCCCGCTGCAGTGGCAGCGCCTGCTCATACGTCTTTTTTGCAGCGGCCAGATTCCCCTGGTCATAAAGCACGTTGGCAATGGCGTTGATGGCTTTGGCCATCCCTTTGCGATTGCCACTTTGGCGAAACAGGGCAAGCGAGTCTTCGTACATTTTCTTGGCGCCGTTGAAATCTCCCTTGTCGTAGAGCACGCCTGCGGTGGTGTACTGGGTCGATGCCACGCCCTGGGTATCGCCCGCCGCAGCGAAAAGACTTCTTGCTTTCGCCAGTGGGTCGGCCGACTTCTGCAATTCTCCTAGCCGGTCGAACGCCCAGCCTTGCTCGATCAGCGCTCGCGCCACGAGAAGGCGAGCCTCATGCCTTTCGCCCTTTTCGACGGCGTTCGAGGCAGCTTGCAGTTCACGCTTGAAATCGCCGAGGGATTCCGCAATGCTGCCTTCCGCCAGGTCAATGCGCGGATCCTCACGGGCGGGACCGGGCAGGTTCCGCAACGCTACCAGAGTGCTGAGAGCTTCCTTCCCGCGACCTCCGGAAACTTGCGCGGCCATCAGCCTCAGGGCGTAGTCCAGATTATCCGGGAAGGACTCCCACAACTTGAGATAGACCTCGGCTGCTTTGTCCCACTGGTTGGCGAACTGGTGATAGCTCCCCTCGACTGACAGGCGCTCCTCGCGCGATAGTTTTGCGGACAGGTCGAAAGCCTTCTTGGCCTCCCCTTGTGCCTTGGCATCAAAACCCAGGTCAGACCAGGCTGCCGCAAGCGCCGAATGCGCCAGGGCGTAGTGGGGATCCGCCGCGACCGCCTTCTCGAGAAGCTCTCGCGCCGCCAGCGCATCGAAGACACGCAGCTTCACCAGCCCTTGCGAATAAAGTCGCGCAACCTCAGTATCTGATGGAAGGGAGGCTCGCAGACCGGCGCTTTCCGAGGTTGAAACTTCACCTATACCGAGTTTCTGGCGAAGACTCTCGCCAGTACGTGCCACCAGATCGAGAAGACTGCTTTCCGTTCCCATTTGCGAAACGGAGGCAATCGTCTCTCCTGCGACTGCATCCTGCAGCCGCAGGTCCAGACGTACCTGCCCGCCAGCGTCTTTTCCCCCGTTGTAAAACGAGCCGATCACCACGAAATCTGCGCCAAGGTTTTTACGAATTCGAGCCAGCGTGTCCGGAGCGTAACTGTCCGCCTCTGGCAGCGAGAGCTCAACCCTGGTGCGCGCCACATTTTCACCCGAAACCGTACGGAGATTTTCGCCCACCGCCAATTCAGTGGTGAGCATTTCTGAAAGAGCGGTGGAGAGCCACGCCTCATCGGGCCGTCCCGATAGATTCTTGAAACCAAGTACGGCCACCGAACGACGTCCTCTGGCCGGCACACTTGCTCTGCTTGAACTATTTCTTCCCAGCAGCCGGTCGCGCCACCCGCGAAGATTCAGGCCGAGAGTCAACCCGATCAGAAGGATAATTGACAGCCCGAGGGCAGTGGCGGACCACCGGAGGGGAGCCCTTGCCACCGGTCCGACGCCCGCGGTTATACCTTGGAGCGTAACCAGTAGCTCCCTGGCCGACTGATAACGCTTCTCCGGTTTCTTGTCGAGCGCCTTCATCACGACGCTTTCGAACGCGGGTGTGATGTGGCGATTGTGTACGCTTACCGGCGTCACTGCCTGGTGCAAGATGGCCCCAATCAACTCGGCAGTCTGAGGCTGGGGAAAGGGGCGCCGACGGGTGGCCATCTCGTACAGCACCGCCCCTATTCCCCAGATGTCGCTGCGGGCGTCACATCTCTCTCCGCGCAGTTGCTCGGGTGCGATGTACGGTAGGGTGCCCCGCACCTCCTGTGATTGAGCGAGGCTCACAGTGAGATCTACTTCGCCTTGCGGTTGCATTAACTGCGCCAACCCGAAGTCCAGAATCTTCAACCGACCGTCGGGCGTCAGACGCAAATTGCCCGGTTTGAGGTCGCGGTGAATTACCCCGTGCTCGTGGGCCGCGACTAGGCCTTCAGCTAACTGGGTTCCCAGTCGCACGATTTCCGCTTCCGTTAGCGCTCCAGTTGCCAGGTTGGTATCCAGCGTGGTTCCCGGTATGTATTCGGTCACCAAAAAGTCCACGCCATCTTGGTTGCCAAACTCAAAGACGGTTTCGATGTTAGGGTGGTTCAGCTTGGCGAGTGCGAGCGCCTCCTTGCGGAATCGCTTGCGTGCACTCTCATCAGCCAGCATGCCGGCAAAAAGAACTTTGAGAGCGACGTCGCGGTCGAGTTGCTCATCGTGGGCACGGTAAACAATACCCATGCCACCGGCACCAATTTGCTCAATGATGCGATAGTGGCCAAGTACCTGGCCGACGAGTTGGAAGGGGGCGGTCATCGGCGAGGAGAATGTTAGGTCCGCGAACGACGTTGGTCAATGCAACAGTCAGACCCATGTAACAGTCGGACACATGCAGTCAAACCCGCCTGACCTTCTCAGACAAACATGTTTGGGGTGCTGGCAGTCTAAGTCGGCGGAAAGGTCGGATCGGATGGCACCAAGGTTGGCAAGGACCGTATAAACCTCTTCGCTTGTTCTTTAGTAGAGACTGCAAAGCTGTTTTGCTACTCTATTGCCGTAAGCGGTAATCCCCAGTACCCTGAGACTGGTTGGCGTGACCGGCATTCCGGTAGCCGCGAATGTATTACCGAAACTTAAAACCTATGCTCATCGTCTGCATACTTTTAGCGATCATTCCACTGCTCGGTGTGGCCTGGATCTTCTCTCAAGGCTTGGCCATCACTGTAGATAATCTTTTCATGTCGCTCATCCTACTGGCGATCTCTGCCAGCTTTGGGATAAACGTGCTGATCGAATTGCGTAACCGAAAATTGGGCGCCGGAAAATCTGGCAAAGCGGCAAGCTCATCGGCGTCCAACTCTCGGTCCTCTATCGCGTCCAATGAAGCGGTTTTAGAGAGAGGACGAGTGGAAAGTGTTCAGTTCTTCGAGTCGCACGTCGGTGAACGAAATACATCGATTGTGATGTTGTCTGACGGCGGCACCGCCTCCCGATTGATGGCATTCGAGGGAGATCTGAGAAATGCTTTGCCGGTGGGGAAATCGGTGGAAATTACGGCGCGAGACGATGCCGGTCGTAAGATCCTGCTCAATGTGAATTATCGCTGAATGGATGCCTAACGCAGGTTACAAGCTTCGCGAAACGCGAATCAGCATCGTCTTGGAAGCGCTTCCGGCTGGTGTTCCTCGCCTCGCGATGCGAGAGAAAATCTTCTAACGTCCCCACAATTTAGTTTCCCGGCCGCGTGGACTTCTCCTCCGGCGGAGGCGGAATTGTAATGTCCACCGGTGTTACCGGGCCGAGAGTGGAGAGCGGTTTATCGAACTCAGATGTGTTTCCCACTACCAGCACGGCCAACTGATCTTTATGAATGTACTTGGCAGCAACGCGTGCAACATCGGTTGTCGTGACCTTCTCCACGCCGGCGCGATAGCGTTCCAGAAAATCAAGTGGATATCCATAGAACTCATAAGCCATGCGTTCCCGAAGGACTTTTTCCGGAGTATCGAAATTGAAGATAAACGAATTCAGGATGGAATCCTTAGAACGCTTGATCTCGTTTTCGGTAATAGGTTTCTTGGATAGGTCATCAATTTCTTGATAAATCGCTTGAATCGATTCCACCGTACTTTGGCTTTTGGTGCCGATTGAGAAGCGGAGAACGCCAGGGTGGTCAAACGCAGTACCAATGCCACCGCCTACGGCATACGCGAGTCCCTTGCCGGAACGGATATCACTGAACAGGCGCGATGAGAATCCTCCTCCGAAGGCCTCGTTGAAGACTTCAATCGCATAGTAATCGGGATTCTTGCGCGTGGTGCCGAGTTGCAGCATGCGTACGGCGCTCTGGTTCACGTCTTTCTTGTCCACCAGGTAATAAGCTGGCTTTGCGGGTTGAAACTGGATTTCGGGTTCATGCAAGGGGGGGCCCTTAGGCCACGATCCGAACACCTGTTTCAACTTTGCTTCCATGGCCGTTGAATCGAAATCGCCGGTCACGCCGAGAATGAGGTTGTTAGGGTGAACGTAACTGCGATGCCAACTCACCAAATCTTCCCGCGTAACCGCCGCGATGGTGGCGTACTCCGCTTCGCGAGCATAGGGATTGTTCGCGCCATAGGCGAGCTTTCTGGATTCCCGCGCTGCGATTCCACCAATCTCGTCATTGCGGCGCGAAATGGCGTCAAAAGCTCCCTTCTGTGCAAGATCAAGTTTTTCCGCCCGAAATTCTGGTTCGCCGAGCAAGTCCAGAACAAGTTTGAAGACGTCTTCGAAATCGCCCTTCAAGCAAGACCAGCCAATACTGGTCGAATCGACGCTTCCGCTAGTCTCAACCTTCGCCGCCCGGATTTCTAGAAAGTCGTCGAGCTGATCCCCGGTCTGCGTCTTAGTTCCACCCGTACGCCAGACTTCGCCGTAAAGATCAACCAGGCCAACCTTGCTTGCGGGCTCGATTCTCGACCCGCCGCGAATGCGAATCACTCCATCAATGAGAGGCAGTTCGTGATCTTCCTGAAGAAAAATCACCATGCCATTGGGCAGCGGGACCCGCTTGGGTTCTGGTGGATGGAAAGCGGGCAACGGAGGAATCTTAATTTGCTGCCAGTCGGCCGCTTGTGCGTCGGCGCGAGGGACAGCCGCGAATATCATTGCCAGCAACAGGAGAGGCAGCGTATTCCGCTTCATTGCTGGCCCCCTTGCGGCTGGGCTGCTGAGGCCCGGGATACATTCTCGATCACGCCTACGGTCCTATTCGTGAGGACAAAGGTTCCATTCGCGACCCGTCGTATGTCTGCTTTTGTTACCTTGTCGATGTTATCGACCTGGCGGAACAATTCGCGCCAGTCGCCGTAGCGCGATTGGTAGATACCCAACTGCAAGGCCAGGCCTTGATTGTCGGCCAGTCCACGAATCAGATTGGCCTTCGCGCGGGTCTTGATCATTTTCAGTTCCTCATCACTGATGTCTTCTTTTTTGATTCGTTCAATTTCGAAATGAATGGCATCTCCTACTTCCTGCGGCGTATGGCCAGGCAGGGGAGTGGCATAGAACGCGAAAAGATGGGCGTACTTGTTGCCGGGAAATCCCGTGAATCCGGCGGCGAAGGACGCGATTTTCTTGTCGCGGACCAGGGCGCGGTAAAGGCGAGAGGTGCGGCCTTCCGACATTAAATCAGCAATCGCGTCATACACAGCATCGTCTTTATCGTGATAGTCCGGCCGATGATACCCCTCGATATAAAAGGGTTGAGAAGCCTCGTGCAGCACAACTCGCCGTTCAGAGTTCTGTGGCGGCTCAAGCGTGGTGCGTTCGTCCGGTGTTGGAGGAGACTGCAAGCGTCCAAAATATTTTTCAATGATGGGCATCACCTCAGTTGCCTTCACATCGCCGACGACCGCCACCACCATATTGGACGGTATGTAGTAGGTATCAAAAAAACGCTGTGCGTCTGTCGCTGAAAAGGAATTCAGGTCCGAAATCCAACCGATCGTGGGCCGATGGTAGGGATGCGCCTCGAAAGCCGAGGCGATGAACTGCTCCACCAGCCGCCCGATGGGCCTGCTATCAGTGCGCATGCGCCGCTCTTCTATGACTACATTGCGTTCGTCGTAAAACTGCCGCATGACTGGGTGCAGAAAGCGCTCGGATTCCAGATATGCCCAAAGCTCCACCCGGTTTGAAGGAAAGGCGTAGTGATACCCAGTCTCATCGTCGTTGGTGAAGGCGTTCATTCCTTCACCGCCTTCACGCTCCACGATCTCACCAAACTCGTTGGGCTTGACGTACTTGTTCGCCTCAGCAACGGCATCTTTCCAGGCTTTCTCCAGCTCTTTTACTTTCTTGTCGTCCCTGCCCACAGTTTTGTCGCGCTCCGCAATGTAGGCGGCGTATGCCTTCTCGACCTTTTCCAGCGCAACCTTCTCGGCAGAATAATTCGTTGTGCCAATCTTGTCAGTGCCCTTAAAGGCCATGTGCTCGAACATGTGCGCCAAGCCGGTTTTGCCTAGTGGGTCCTGCACCGAGCCGGCATCGACGTGGGTAAAGAAAGAGAAGACCGGGGCCTCCGGGCGCTCGTAGATCACCACCGTGAGACCGTTCGCCAGTTTCTTGACGGTGGTGCGCTTTTCAAAGGATGCCAGGTCTTGAGCGGCGGCTAGCGCAGTGGAAACAAGAAGAAGGAGGATTGCGTTTCGGATTGCACGGTATCTCATCAGACCTCCGCAACGGTTGGACGTGCCAAAAACCAGGCAGAAATCGAAGTTACGTTGCGGGGAGGGGAATTGTCAAACTTGGGAGCAACACCCCTGCCAAAGAGTCACACAAACTTCCAGCCTACTGACCCGGTCAGAGGCATCCCAGAATCGCGGCGGATATACTAAAGAGCTTTCATGCAATCGACTGGCATCAAAAGGGGCAGTGTGAGCGAATCGCAACTGGTGGAAATCGCTGGCAGGAAACTGAAACTCTCGAACCTGGACAAAGTCTTATATCCGGCGACCGGGTTTACCAAAGGCCAGGTAATCGACTATTACGCGCGCATCGCTCCCGCGCTGCTGCCGCATCTCGCTGGACGCCCGCTGACCATGAAAAGGTATCCCGGAGGAGTGGATGCCGAATTCTTCTTCGAGAAAAATGCGCCCATGCACCGGCCGGACTGGGTGAAAACCGCCCCTATCTGGAGTCATGGAAATCGCCGCAATGTGAATTACATTCTTGCCAACGATCTTCCCACGCTGATTTGGATCGCAAATTTGGCAGCACTGGAACTCCACCCCTCGCTCTCGCTTGCTAAAAATATAGAGTGTCCGACGATGATAGTTTTCGATCTGGATCCCGGGCCTCCCGCGAATATCGTTCAATGCGCGCAAGTGGGGCTGTGGGTGCGAGAAATCTTCGATCACTTCGGCCTTAGGAGTTTCGCCAAGACATCTGGTTCCAAGGGACTTCAAATTTACGTTCCGCTGAATACGCCCACCAGTTATGACGTGACCAAGCCCTTTGCCCATGCTTTGGCGCGCTTGCTGGAGCAGGAGCATAAGGAACTCATCGTTTCCGACATGAAAAAACAGTTGCGCACTAATAAAGTGTTTGTGGACTGGAGCCAGAACGATCAGCATAAGACGACCGTGTCTGTGTATTCGTTGCGTGCTCGCGAACGGCCGACGGTTTCTACGCCGGTGACCTGGGATGAAGTCGAGCACATCCTAAAGAAAAAAGATCCCAAGTTGCTCGTTTTCGAAGCCGACCAGGTGCTCCGGCGCACGGAGAAAATGGGCGATCTGTTCGAGCCCGTACAGAAGCTTAAGCAAAGGCTGCCCGATCTGGCTAAGCTGGCGAGCGTTGCACCCGAAGCCGCAACGGTCGATTTGGCTGCCGAGGCAGAGAAGGTAACCGCGCCGAGAACGAAAGCGCAAAAAAAGACATCACAGAAACAACCTGCACGCAAAGAACTCGCGGCAATGGAGAAGAAAAACGCGTCTCGCAAAAAAGCGTCGCGAGTATAATCTGCAAGTCCCCGCCTAATTCCACCGAATAACAGTTCACTTCGGACGTTCGGTGCCGCTGGCCTTGTGGGGCGGGATTTCTAGCCATGGCGCAACTATTCGCTGGTACCTCCGGATGGGCGTATCCGAGCTGGAAGCCCGAGTTCTATCCCGAAAAGCTTCCCCAGAAGAACTTTCTCAAGCACTACACCACGCAACTTAATACCGTCGAAGTCAATTTCACTTTTCGCCAGTTGGTGAAGGAAACCACTATCGAAAAGTGGCTCAACGAAAGCCCGCCGGAATTTCGTTTCGGCATTAAGGCCCACCAGGTCATCACTCACATCAAACGTCTCAAGGACACTGAAGATTTTGTAAAGCGATTTCTGGGTACGATTGAAGCGCTGGCGCGTGCTGACAGGCTTGGCCCAGTATTGTTTCAACTTCCGCCTAACCTGAAGGCCGACAGGGAAGTGCTCAACACTTTTCTTTCTACTGTTCCACGCGGCCTGCGTGCCGCATTTGAGTTCCGCCATCCATCCTGGCTCACTGATGAAATATTCGATTGCTTACGCAGCCGCAACATTGCATTGTGCGTCGCCGAAACTGAGGAGAGGACAACTCCGGACGTAGTCACAGCCGATTTTTGCTATTACCGTTATCGCAAGCCGACCTATACTGCCGAAGAGCGTCGCTCCATGGTGGATCGAATGAAAGAGCATTTGCGGGAGAATCGCAATGTTTTTGCCTACTTCAAGCACGAAGAGACGCCCGAAGGCGCGCTGTACGCGGTTGACGTGTTGCGCGGCATGAATACGTAAGATGCTCTCGCAGTTTTCTCGCCTGTGAGAACTGGCATCCGCCTCATTACTTTTCTCGGCGTCCGATAACTTGCATACTCAAATTAATGCCCTCTGAATCAAATAGCCGTCTGATGTCGGGATTCCTCGACTACTTGAAAGTCGAGAAGGGACTGGCGCGCTTGACCATCGCTGCCTACACCACCGACATATGTCAGTTCTCCGAATTCCTGGAGAAACGTAAGCGGGTGCTGACCGTCGCCCGCCGCAGCGACGTTTGCGACTTTCTCCAGCAACTGTTTTCCAACCAGGTGGACGGACGCTCCGTGGGACGCAAGCTTTCTGCGCTGCGCCATCTCTACCGCTTTTTGCTTTTGGACAAACTGATCGGTCACGATCCCACACTGAACATTGATTCTCCCAAGCAGTGGAAAGTCCTGCCCAAGTCGCTGGCACGCGATGAAGTCGAAGCTATGCTCGAGCATACCCAGCCGATTCGTGAAAACAAGAAAGCAGGCGCCATAGCCGCCCGCAACCGCGCCATGTTGGAGGCTTTTTATGCGGGCGCCCTGCGCGTGTCGGAATTGGTCAGTATGAAGATTGAGGATCTGAAACTAGATATGGGATACGTGCTGGTGCACGGCAAGGGAGACAAAGAACGAATCGTTCCTTTAGGTAAGTCGGCGCAGGATGCCTTGGCGCAATATCTCAGTCAATCGCGCGCGCTCTTGATGTCCGGCAATACCTCGCCGCTTCTTTTTCTCGGCCATCGCGGCGTGAAGCTCACCCGCCAGCGAGTCTGGCAGATGGTGCAGGATGCGTCGCCCACCTCCGGGCGCAAGGCATCGCCTCACATGCTGCGCCACTCCTGCGCCACGCATATGGTCGAAAACGGCGCCGACCTGCGCACCGTCCAAACTATTCTCGGCCACGCTGATATTTCGACCACCCAGGTTTATACCCATCTCGCGCTCGACCGGCTGAAGAACGTTTACCAGAAGCACCATCCCCGGGCGAAGGTACGGTAGGGAATGCGCAAAATGAAGGTGCAGCCTCGAACCGCAGTCGAAAGAGCGGTTCGGCAATTCCTTAGATCGCTAGGCGGACGCAATGCCTCTCCGCACACCGTAAAGGCGTACGCCGGCGATCTCGAAAATTTCGCGAACTATGTCGGTTCACGTGAGTGGAAGAGTATTGACCATGTGTCCATTCGGGGTTTTCTCTCTCATCTCTACGAAAAAGATCTGAGCAAGGCTTCCGTCGCACGCACGCTCGCAGCCGTGCGATCGTTTTATCGGTGGCTGGCGCAGGAAGGAGTAGTAGAGCAAAATCCCGCGGCACTCGTTTCTACACCGAAGCTTCCCCAAAAACTGCCACGCGTGCCCACTATCGAGGAAATGAATACAGTGCTCGATGGCGAGATGCCCGAAATTGCATCTTTTCCGCGACGCGATCTGCTGATGCTGGAATTGCTCTATGGCTGTGGCATCCGTAACTCGGAGATGGTTGGAATCAATTTGGCCGATATCCGGCTCAGTTCGGAAGCGATGCTGATTCGAGGGAAGGGGAAGAAAGAACGCTACGTGCCCTTTGGCGGGTCGGCCAAGGCGGCGCTTACCACTTACTTGCCGGAGCGGCAGCAACTGCTCGCGAAAGTAAGAAGTAAAACCCCGGCGCTGCTGATAAACCACCGTGGTGGCCGGCTCACGACACGCAGCATTGGACGAATCGTGAAGACGATCGCGGTAGCCAAGGGACTTTCACCGGACGTCCACCCGCACACGCTGCGCCATGCTTTCGGCACGCACATGCTGGAGGAGGGTGCCGACCTTCGCGCCATCCAGGAAATGCTCGGACACGAACGGCTCTCGACGACGCAGCGCTACACCCAGCTTTCGATGAAGCATGTGCTTCAGGTCTACGATCGAACTCATCCCCGCGCAAAATGAAGAGTAAAGAAATTAGTCTGCCGTGGCGGCACGTGCCTTTTCATTCGATGCTCGTAACTCCTCCCACATTTCCACGACACGTTGCTTCAGTTGCACCGTTAGCTTTTCGTACGCAGCCTCAGAAGCCTCGTACTCCTGCGGCGGATAGATGGGAGCACCAAAAACGATCTTCAATGGCGCAAACTTCTGGAACTTCATGCCACGCGGCCAAGCGTCATGAAAACCCTCGATTGCTACCGGCACGATAGGCACTTGCAGATGGATGGAAAGGATGGCGGCACCCTTTTTGAAGACCTTAGGCTGGCCGTCGATGCTGCGCTCACCCTCGGGATAGAGAATGAGAATGCGTCCGTTGCGCAGCCCGAACGCCCCCGCTCGCATCGCAGGAATCAGGTTGGCATCGGGATCGACCACTACGGTCCGAACCCATGGTGCCAGCCGTCGCATCAAACCCGAGCCAAAAATATCGCTGGTTCCGACCGCGAACAGGTTGCGAAATAAAAACCCCGGTAGCGTGCTGGCCAGAACAAGTGGATCAATGTAGCTCTGATGGTTGGACGAGAGGATAAATGGTCCAGCCTTCGGCAATTTTTCCAGTCCGCGGACGCGCAGGTGAAATCGGTCGAGGGCAAATACCTGCAGGACTCTTGAAAAAAGATAAAGTAATGCTGAGCTGACTGGGCGTGACTTGGTCAACGTGAGCACCTCGGGGTCGGCGGATTCTTCCGCAAGGATGGTGTTCCATGCAGCCGATGGTCGCCGGGCACTCGAAGTATTTTTTCCCCGAGCTGCGCTCTCCCGCACCGCGTTGACCACTTCGCGCACCGTGTAAATTTCCGACAATCTCGACTCTTCCACGTCGCCGCCAAGCTGCTCTTCCACCGCTACCAGCAATTCCACACGCTGCATCGAATCCAGTCCAAGATCAAGTTCCAGATTGTCAGTCGGACGAATGCTGTCAGGCTTCGTCCGTGTCCGCTCCCGAATGACCTTCAAGGCGCGCTGCACGTCGGGCTGCTCCATCCAGACCTGATCTTCATTGCTTAAGGTTTCTGGCTCAGAGAACGCCGAACCGGATTCCTGTTTGTCATCTCGGCCGGCGCGTACGCGCTTTTCAATCTCGAATCGCTTCAGCTTGCGGGTGGTCGTGCGGGGCAGGTCATCCTGCCAGATTTCATAACTGGCAATGCGTTTGGTCGAGGGCAGTTTTTGCGACAGTCCTTCAATGTCAAAACGGATGACTTCTTTCGTATTAACTATTTTTCGTTCCCTGAGAGCATTGAAATTCGGCACGATCACTGCGTACAGCCGCTCAGAAGTTGCGTCGCCCGGTTTGCTCTCCAGCGCCATTACACAGATTTCTTTTATGTAGGGCGATTTCAAGTACTGCGCTTCGATCTCCTCCGGATAAATATTCTTGCCGTTACTGAGGACGATAAGTTCTTTCCGGCGTCCAGTGATGAACAGGTTGCCGTGGGAATCGAAATATCCCAGATCTCCTGTTAACAACCATCCGTCTTGCATGACTGCCCCCGTCGCATCCGGCCGATTCCAGTAGCCTTTCATCACAATCGGCCCGCGAATCACAACTTCACCGCCGCCGTTCCTTTCGTCATCGCCTTGCGAGTCCACGCTGTTAGAGCGATCGTTCTTCGCTTCTATAATCTTGGCCTCGACTCCGGGCAGGGGCTTGCCTACTGAGCCGATCACGATGTCGCTGGGACGATTGACGAATGCGCCTCCCGTAGTCTCCGTGAGGCCGTAAGCTTGCAAAATGTCAATGCCGAGCGCGTGGAAGTCGCGAGCTATCTTCGGATCAAAGCGCGAGCCACCCGTGACCAGATAGCGCATTTCTCTTCCAAAAGTTTCATGAATGCGCCCGAAGAAGAGTGGCCCGGCATTCCCACCGAATTTTCGAAGCAGCCGGTTCAGGCCCATCAACAGGCGTAACCCTCGTTTTGCAAAATTGCCGCGCTCGGCAACTTCCTTCGATATGCGCTCGTGAATCAAGTAAAAAAACTGTGGCACCACGGCGAAGGCGGTAATCTTGCGTTCGCGCAGTGCTCGCAGCAATTCGGTCGTGTTCAGAGTCTCGAGATAAACTACGCGAGCGCCCGCGGAGAGAGGCAGCAGCAGGTTGGCCATTTGCGCTAGCGAGTGGAACAGCGGTAGCACACCCAGGACCGCATCCTCGGGGCCAAGTTTCAGAACTCCAAATACACCCGACGCTTCGGCCATCAGGTTAGCGTGAGTAAGCATGACCCCCTTCGGGTCGGCTGTGGTGCCCGACGTATACAGTAAGGCTGCGATATCGTCAGCGGAAAATGGAACCGGCGTGAAATCGCCTGGACCGGCTGCGAAGATACTGTCGAGATCGCTCGCCCAGCCCGAGGCAGACTGTTGTGCGGGACTTCCAGGATCGGTGAGCACGATCCCGACCTGCAAACTTTTAACCGCATCACGCGCAATCGACAGGTGCCCGGTGTCCGTGAACAGCAACGAAGCCTCGCTATCCCGCAGCAGTTTGGCGACCTGGTCGGCATGAAACGCGGTATCGAGAGGAACCGCCGTGCATCCGGCCGCGATGATTCCCAGATAAGCTGCTACCCAGCGAGGGTGGTTATCCGCCAGAATAGCCAGCCGCGATCCCGCCTCAAATTTGTTTTCCGTGATCCAGCGGGCGATCGACTGTGACATCTGCCGCAATTCGTCGTAGCGATAGCCTTCGACCTCGTCGCGCCCTTGGATCTCGAGCGCGACATTCTGCGGCCATTGATCTGCGCATTTTAAAAAGCTATCGTAAAACGTAGGCATGACTCGATGCCGAATATACTGAACTGCGTACTAAGTTACAATTTTGGAGAACTGGCGGAACAGGCAAAATCAAAGCCTTGTCTGGTCAATTCTTCACGCTCCTTTCTGACGTCGGAAGCTACTTACGGACTCCACCAGCATCTAATATGCTAGGCTTCTTGAGGACAGTTTTTTATAACCGGGACGAGTGTCGCCCGCCGAGGAATAGGGATTGATCAACACTGTAATAGCGAAGGTCTTCGGGACCAAGAACGAGCGTGAACTCAAGCGGCTGATGCCGCAAGTCGAGGCCATCAACGCTCTTGAGCCGCAGATTCAAAAGCTGACGGACGCTGAGCTCCGCGCCAAGACCGAAGAGTTCCGCGGCCGCATTCAGGAGCGGCTGAGTCATATTCAGGACGAGCCCCAAGCCGATCCCGAGCGCATTAAGCAGATTGAATCCGAGCGCGATCAGGCACTTAAAGAAGCATTGGAAGAACTGTTGGTGGAGGCCTTCGCGGTGGTGCGCGAGGCCGGCAGGCGCGTGCTCAACATGCGCCACTTCGACGTGCAACTGATCGGCGGCATGGTTCTGCACCAGGGGAAGATCGCCGAAATGAAAACTGGCGAAGGAAAAACCTTGGTCGCCACTCTCCCTGTCTACCTGAATGCCCTCAGCGGACGCGGCGTGCACGTTATCACCGTCAACGACTACCTGGCCAAGCGTGACTCGGAATGGATGGGCAAGCTCTATCATTTCCTCGGTCTCAGCGTGGGTGTCATCGTTCATGACCTCGATGACGAGGAGCGCCGCGAAGCTTACGCAGCCGACGTCACCTACGGCACCAACAACGAATTTGGTTTCGATTATCTCCGCGACAACATGAAGTTCGACTTAAAGGAATGCGTACAGCGTGGCCATAACTATGCCATCGTGGATGAAGTTGACTCGATCCTGATTGACGAAGCGCGCACTCCGCTGATCATCTCCGGCGCGAGTGAGGAATCTACCGACAAGTACTATCGTGTAAACCGCATCATCCCCAAGCTGGACAAGGGTGAGGAGATTGAGGCCGCGCCCGGCGAGGCGGTGAAGCTGACCGGGGACTTCGTCGTAGACGAAAAGCACAAAACCATCACGGTCAGCGATCAGGGCTGGGAAAAAGTCGAACAACTCCTCGGCATCGGCAATATCGCGGACCCGGAAAATTGGGATCTCAAGCACCACGTCGAGACCGCCATTAAGGCCCATGCGCTGTACCGGCGTGACGTGGAGTATGTGGTCAAAGATGGCGAAGTCCTGATCGTGGACGAATTCACCGGCCGCCTGATGCCTGGCCGCCGCTGGTCCGATGGGCTGCACCAGTCGATTGAAGCCAAGGAAAACGTCAAAATCGAGCGCGAGAACCAGACCCTCGCTACCATCACCTTCCAAAACTATTTCCGCATGTACAAGAAGCTCGCGGGCATGACCGGCACGGCCGAAACGGAAGCGCCTGAGTTTGAAAAGATTTACAAGCTGGAAGTAATGGTTATCCCGACCAATCGGGAGATGCGGAGGATTGAGAATGCAGACACCGTTTTCCGCACTGAGAAGGAAAAATACTTTGCAGTTGCTGACGAAATTCAGCGCCTCAATCAGACCGGCCAACCTGTGTTGGTGGGGACCACGTCAATCGAAAAATCGGAACGCATTTCCGAGTTGCTGAAGAAAAAAGGTGTGAAACATGTCGTGCTGAATGCCAAGTACCATGAGCGTGAAGCTGAAATCGTAGCTCAGGCAGGGCGCAAAGACGCAGTCACAATTGCTACTAACATGGCCGGCCGCGGTACCGACATTCTACTCGGCGGCAACGCCGAATTCATGGCCAAGCAGGAGTGTGTGAAGAAGGGAGTCGCGCAACCGTTGCGCGTGGCCCAGGGCAAAATCGAAGGCAATGTCGAGGATGGCAAGAGCACTGTCTTTTACTACGCTGGCAGCGAATTCGTCGTGCCCGCCGATAAGTGGAACGAGGCCTTCGAGCGATTCAAGAAGGATATTGATGCTGAACACGAAGATGTAGTCTCGGTCGGCGGATTGCACATTCTGGGCACTGAACGCCATGAGGCCCGCCGCATTGATAACCAGTTGCGTGGCCGCGCCGGCCGTCAGGGCGATCCGGGATCGTCCCGCTTTTACCTTTCACTGGAAGATGACCTGATGCGCATCTTCGCCAAGGAGTGGGTCTCCAACCTGCTCCAGCGTTTGGGCATGGAAGAAGGCGTTCCGATCGAGTCGAGGCTCATCACCAGACGCATTGAAGCCGCCCAAAAAGCCGTCGAGGCGCAGAACTTTGAAGCCCGCAAACACCTTCTCGAATACGACGACGTCATGAACAAGCAGCGCGAGGCGGTCTACGGCCTCCGCCACCAGTTGTTGGAAGGTGTGGAACAGAAAGAACTAATCCTCGAAGACTACGTTTCTGGAATTCTCAGCGACTTGATGGAACAATTCTGCCCGCCCAAAGCCCACGTGGACGATTGGGACACCAAGGGCCTGCGGGACGCGATCTTTACCCGCTTTGGCGTTGACATTTTTGCCGAGGGAATCAAACCGGAAGCCCTCAGCAGGCAGGAATTGGGCGATGCCATCTTCGACAAGTTGAAGGAACGCTATGACGCCAAAGAGAAGCTGATCGGTCCTGATGCCATGCGTTATCACGAGCGCATGATCATGTTGAGCGTGCTCGACTCGCAGTGGAAGGATCACCTGCTCAGCATGGACCATCTCAAGGAGGGCATCGGCCTCCGCGGATACGGACAGCACGACCCGCTGGTCGAGTACAAACGCGAGTCATTTGAAATTTTCGAAGATATGATGAACCGCTTCCAGGAGGAAACGGTCCGCTATCTCTACCTGATGCAAATTCTTGAGCGCCCGAGCGGCGATTTCGTAGCAGCTGGTGCTCCCCAGGAAGGCCGCACCGGGGGTGACGGTGCAGAAGGCGGAGCGTCCGTATCACACTCTGGCGGCGATGGCCGGCGTCCGCGCGGCGTCGCGACTTCAGTGGACGATCTCGAAGAAGCCTTCCAGCGCAGAAAACGTCGCGAATTGGAATCCGCGCGCATGGCAGGCGCCGGCGACCGGCAACCGGTCCAGCAGGTGGTTCGCGGCGCCGCCAAGATTGGACGTAACGATCCTTGTCCCTGCGGCTCCGGTAAGAAATATAAGAAGTGCTGCGGCGCGAAAGCGTAGAACTCACAGAACGCAGACCGATGCCGCCTACTTTAATCCGTAACTAGCGGCGGCTCTTCCCTGAAACTGCTTTAAAGGTCATCTCCGCAGCTCGGCTTCGTGTCGATCCTTTCCAGGCAAAAAACAACTCGGAATAGCTCTGCGTGATGTAAAGGCGACGGTCGATGCCCAGTAGCTTGGCGGTGTGGTCAATCCAGCGCGGGGGGCCTTCAATCTCTCCGAAAATCCCAATAGGAGTTTCATCAATGACCACATGCCCTTTTCCATCGCTCCATTCTGCCCTGAACTTCTCATACCGAAACACAGGCTCGAATCCCAAAGATTTGAGGATCCTCTCCATTTTCCCGCCGTCAGCAACCTTGGTCTCGATCTCCTCGCGTGATTTATGACGTCCCGCGGCGCCTTTCGCCTTATAAGTGAGCAACCATGCCTTCCCATATTTGCGCAGTCGCAAAAGCTCTCCGCGTTTGCGAAGTTTGTAACCGGGCAGATCGTAGAGCGTATTCATCTCGTGGGTGCGCGGGGTCACCAGCCGAAAGTTTGCGGCTCGCAGCTTCCAAGTGAGTGCCCGCAGGTTCTGCACCCGGAATTTGATTTCAACTTCTTTCTTGGACCCCATTTGAAAGAGTATATGGGAGGGACGAGAGACGACGTTTCTCACGGCTGCGATCTGCTAGCTCCATCTACGTAAATGTTGGCAGCTTCACCAGGTCGTCGAGGGGCACGATCTCGAGCGGATTCCCAGCGTCGCGCCATGCCCGCAAACCACCGGCGATTACGAACGCGTTGAATCCCTGTTCCCGCAGTAGATGCGCCACCCGGGCGCTCGTGGCTTCGCGGGCTCAAGTACAGTAAAGATAAATCTCGCGGTCCTTGGGCAGACGTTTTATTTCTTCCAGCAGGTTGTTAGGTTCAATTCGGATGGACCCTTTAATGCGTGAAGCATCGGCATCGTAATAACCGTGACTGCGGACATCCACTAACAATATATTGCTCGCATCCTTCGCGGTCAGTCGCCGAGCGACTTCCTGTACCGGTACTCGTGGGACGATTCGGTAGAGCCGATATTTTCGGTAAATCCATATGCGGTATACGACGTATGCCGCAATCCCAAGCGCCACCACCATCTCCATCGCGTGCCCCGCCGACGCGATGCTGTGCGTGATGGTCCGAAGAAAATCGCTGAAGGCGAATCCCAGAGCACCGTACGCCAATACGTAAAGGGATGCCCCGGCGAGGTCGAATTGCAAGAACTGCTGCGGCCGCATTTTCATGCTGCCCGCGAGCGGCGGGGCCATGGTATTGATGCCGGGGATAAATTTGGCGAGCACCAGGGTCATCTTGCCGCGCCGATAGAAAGACTCTGCCGAGCGCAGAATGCAACTCTCAGGATTAACCGAAAGCCGGCAGAGAAGGCCCAGCAAACCCCAGCCAGTGTAACGGCCAACCAGAAAAAGAATCGAATCGCCCAGTAATATCGCCACCACCGACACTCCGATGGCGACGAAGGGATTCAACTTGCCATAAGCGCACGCCGCTCCCGCCGCCAGCAATGCCAATGCCGCTGGCATGGGAAAGCCAACCGCTTCCAGGAACGCGATCATCCCCAGCAGACTGTATCCGTGCCGCGCAATCAATGCAGACAGATCATCCATATATGACTAAGCTTGGATTCCGAACAATAACAAACGGGCGCGCCCACGCGGTCCAGCGCGGACATAATTGTGTTTGAGGATTGGGCTCACTTTTCCCGCGCCACTACAAACTCGGGAGCCCACAACAGCGCTCGCTTAAACTCAGAATCAGGAAAAGTACAAATTGCTTGGCGTGCTGATTCGGCGTAATCGGCTGCACGCGCCAAGGCAAATTCGAGTGATCCATAGCGGGTCAGAATATCCAAAATCTGGGCGTGACTGACGCCATTGAAGGCGCGATCGCGAAGTACAGCCTCGATCCGGTATTTCTCCTCCGGTGTACAGCTTTCAAGCGCATGGATTACCGCCATCGTGGCTTTACCTTCCCGTAGATCGCTGGCCACGGGTTTGCCCAGCACGTTTTCAGACGCGGTCAAATCAAGCACGTCATCCACTATCTGGAATGCCATCCCCAGATCGTGTCCGTATTTTCCCAGGCTCTCTTCCTGCTCGGCGCTCGCCCCCCCGAGAATGCCTCCCATCCTCATGCAGACTGAAAATAGACAAGCTGTCTTACGATAAATCAGGTCAAAGTGCTCAGCCAGCGTGATCAATTTCCCCAGTTTTTCCATTTGCAGCAGTTCGCCTTCGACCATCTGCTGGGTCAACTCAATCAAAACATCCAGCACCCGGAAATTCCGCTCCTGCACCGCAATCTTGAACGCCTGCATGTAGAGCCAGTCGCCCGCCAGAACGCACTTCGAATTTCCCCATTGAGTGTTGGCGGCGGGGCGCCCACGACGGGTCTGAGCCTCATCAATGATGTCATCGTGCACCAGGGTGGCGGTGTGAATGATCTCCACCACCGCTCCCAGGCGGATGGCTCCGCGTCCCTGGTAATCGAATAGTTTTGAGGAGAGCAGAAGCAGCGCCGGCCGAATACGCTTGCCGCCGCCCGCGCGCAAGTACTCGCCAATCTCGGTGATCGCCGGAACGTCTGAAACCGTGTCACGGCCAAACTCACGCTCGATCGCCGCGAGATCATCGCGCAGCAGTTCGAAAACTTCTTTACCGTAAATGGCAGTGGATGCGCTCAATCTTGTGTGTCCTCTGTGCGGTTAAGTTCTTCCTTCCATCTTTGTGTCTTCCGCGGTCAATTAGTCCTGTAGTTCGTAAACTGCATATCAATCCCGAAATCCTGCTGCTTTAGCAAAGCAATAATTTGCTGTAATGTGTCGCGATCCTTGCCGCTCACCCTGACCAGATCGCCTTGAATCGATGCTTGTACTTTATTTTTCGAATTCTTGATCACTTTCACGATCTCGCGCGCTTTCTCAATCGGAATACCCTGCTGCATCGTAATACGCTGCTTGGCGGTCCCTCCCAGGGAAGTCTCGACCGCGCCATAAGTCAGCCCTTTCAGCGGCACGCCGCGCTTCACCAGCTTTTGCTGAAACACATCATTCACTGCTTTCAGTTTGTACTCGTCCACCGAGTGCAGGACGATGGCTTCTTTACCGTCCAGCTCGATGTTCGATTTTGAGTCCTTCAAATCGAAACGGGTGCGCACTTCTTTCAACGCCTGCTGAATGGCGTTGGTAACTTCCTGCAAGTCAATCTTGCTGACGATATCGAAACTGTTCTCCGGCATGGTCGTTTGCTTCTAAGTTCATAGATTACCTTGCGTGATGCAAAGATGCGACATACCAAGCTAAATGGACTTGAGCTTTTCGTGAAGCGAAAAGAAACGGTAAAAGTTTTGCGCGGTTTGCAGTCCTAGTTCTTCCGTTGAAAGTCCGCGCAATTCGCCGAGTTTCCGGGCTACTTCCTTCACGAATGCGGGTTCGTTTCGCTTGCCGCGATAGGGCACCGGCGCCAGGAAAGGAGAATCGGTTTCGATCAGCACGTGTTCCAGTGGCACCTCCCTGGCGGCGTCACGAATTTGCTCCGCCTTGGTGAAAGTGATATTTCCGGCGAAAGAAATCATAAAGCCCATGTCCAAAGCTCGCCTGGCATGCGCCCATGTGCCGGTGAAGCAATGCAGAATTCCGCCTAATCCGCTGGCAGCCCAATGTTCGTGCAGCAGCTCGAGGCAGTCTTCCCAGGCATCATCGCTTCGGTCGGAGGGCCGGCAGTGAACCACGATTGGCAGTTTAGTGGCTCGCGCCATTTGAAGTTGTCGTAGAAAAACCTGCGATTGCAAGTCGCGCGGAGAATGATCGTAATAGTAATCGAGCCCAATCTCACCCCAGGCAATGACTTTCGGCTTCCGGGAAAGCCGCTCCAGTTCTTCGAAATCCGCATCGGCAGCCAGTTTCGCCTCATGCGGATGGATCCCGATGGTGGCGTAAATGAAATCGTACTGTTCGGCAAACTGGATACCGCAATCGAGCGACCCAGGTCCCGTCCCGCTGCCGATTGCCACAATCGCTTCGATACCGCCCTCCCGCGCGCGCGCGATCATCTGCTCGCGATCGGAATTGAACTGTTCCATTTCGAGATGCGCGTGGGAATCGACGTACATGAGAAATCGTGGATGCGATTCGGGCTCTCCAAACTCCTCTCTGAAGATCCCGAATTTGCCACTATTGTGATAACTGCTAGGAACGGATTGTTTACTCTGAAACCTGACTTCCGCAATCTACTTCAGCCGCGCTCCCACCGGCACATCTTCCAGAAAACTGCACAGTATTGGCTTCCCACCTTCGGGCGAGGCTGCAACAATCATCCCATTGGATTCCAGCCCGCGGAGCTTGCGTGGCGCGAGATTAGCCACGATTACCACTTTGCGCCCGACCAGGACTTCTGGCGCATACGCCTCCGCAATGCCCGCCAGCACCTGCCGCACTTCCGTGCCGATATCCACTTCGAGCCGCAATAACTTGTCCGCTCCTTTTACCCGCTCCGCGAGCTTGACCTGACCCACGCGCAACTCGATTTTGGCAAAATCGTCGATGCCGATCTTGCCGTCAGGAATTATTGCTGCAGCCTTCGCTGGCTGCGCCGGTGTGGCTGTAACCGTTTGGGTTGCAATTGCTGCTTTACCGGTACCGGTGGCTGCCGGCTGTGCTTCGGTTGCGGGCACGCTGGCTTGCTGCTCTTCCATCTTCTGCATCCTTTCGATTGCACTCTTGTCAGCGCGCGGAAAAACTGCTTGAACATTGCCCAGCCTGGTGCCCAGGCGAAGCTGTCCCCATTTCAGTTCCGAAACTGGGAACTGCTTGATATCGCCCAACCCGAGTTGCATCCAGATCTTCGCGGTCGCCTCTGGAATCACGGGATGCGCGAGCGCTGTCACGATACGCAAAGCCTCCGCACTTGTATAGAGGACTGTTGCCAGTCGCGCCAGGCTTTGTTCGTCATGCTTCTCGCCTAGTGCCCAGGGTTCGTTGTCTACAATGTATTTGTCGACTGCCGCAACCAGCCCCCAAGCCGTTTCAAGGGCGCGCGAGAACTGGTACTGATCGAACAGCGCGTTACATTCAGCAATGGTTTTACCCGCCAGTTCTGCAATCGCATCGTCAGAAGCCCCATGCGCTGCCTGTTTTGACGGATAGGGAACTTCACCGCGAAAATAGCGCGTGATCATGGTCAAGGTTCGGCTGGCCAAATTTCCCAGACCATTGGCCAGGTCGGAGTTGTAACGCTGCACCAGAGCGTCGAATGAAAAAGAACCGTCCTGTCCGAAAACAATTTCGCGCAGCAGAAAGTAGCGCAGCGCATCGGAGCCCAGCACGTCAAGAATCGTTTCCGCGCGCACGATGTTGCCGCGCGATTTCGACATCTTATTTTCTTCAAACAGCAGCCAGCCGTGCGCCATGATCCCCTTGGGCAGAGACAGACCTGCGGCCATCAGGAATGCCGGCCAATACACACAGTGGAAGCGCACGATTTCCTTGCCAATCATCTGCAAGTCCGCCGGCCAATACTTCTCGAACTTCTGCTGGTCGGCTTTGTCGGAAGAAGCGAAACCTATAGCGGTGATGTAATTCGCCAGCGCGTCCAGCCAGACGTAAATCACGTGCTTGGGATCGTCGGGCACAGGAATGCCCCAGGAAAAAGTGCTGCGACTAATCGAGAGGTCGCGCAGCCCGCCGCGCACAAAGGACATCACCTCATTGCGCCGCGTCTCCGGACGAATGAACTCCGTCTGTTTCGTATACAACTCCAGCAGCTTGTCTTGAAATGCCGAGAGCTTGAAGAAATAGTTTTCCTCGTGCACCGTCTCCGTCGGACGGCCGCACTCCGGGCAGGGCGCGCCGGGACCGACAGCGTCCACATACAACTCATCAAAGACGCAGTACTGTCCGGTATAGGTTCCCTTGTAGATGTAGCCGTTATCGCGAATTCGCCGGAAGAGTTCCTGTACTCGCACTTTATGACGATTTTCGGTGGTGCGGATGAAATCGTCATATGTGATCCCCATCCTGTCCCACAATCCGCGGAACGCCGCTGAGACTTCATTGGTGAGGTCTTGCGGCGTCTTACCTGCGGCTTGGGCGGCGCGTTCAATCTTTTGTCCATGCTCGTCCGTGCCGGTCAGGAAATAAGTATCCGCGCCCAGCATGCGTTGACGGCGCGCAATCGTGTCGCACGCGATCGTGGTGTAGGCGTGACCGATATGCGGGCGCGCATTGACGTAATAAATCGGCGTCGTGATGTAAAACTTCCTGGCCATTTCTTCTCTATATTCTCATCCTTATGAAACTGCACTGCGCCGCAACACACCGAGACGGTTGGTCTTCAGCCTTTGAGGTTGTGGACGTAAGTCTTGACCGCCTCCTGCATCACGCTCTTCAACGGCACATGATGCTGGGCCGCGATCTTGCGGCAGTCCTCATATTCCGGCGCATAGGTTGTGATCGTCCCATTCATGCTTGCAATCTTCATTCGCACTTCGCCCCAGGGCGTCTCCACATTGATCCAGCGTCGCGCCAGCACCCGTCGTCTTTCTTCTCGCTGTCGCACTCCCAGCGTCGTAGTTTCGGCGAACACCAGATGGGTGAGCCGCGCGGCATCTTCGGGACGGCACAACACGGTCAGCAGTGCCCCGGGACGATTCTTCTTCATCTGCACCGGCAGACAGAAGGCATCGAGCGCGCCTTCTTCTAGCAACCGATCCATTACGTAGCCGACAACCTGAGGATTTAAATCATCAAGATTCGATTCAAGTACAGTGATTGTTTCCTGCGAGGTGTTCGTCTCAACCGACGACTGAGCCTCGCCAATCGTCAGCCGCACCACATTGGCATGTCCGGGAAGATTACGAGTACCCGCCCCGTAGCCACTCTTCTGAATCTTCATTTCTGGGAATGCTGAGAATCGCGCGGCTAGAGTTTTCACAATTGCCGCCCCCGTAGGAGTTACCAACTCCGCCTGAATTCCCGACGAATAAACCGGCGCGCCTTTCAGCAACTCCACCGTGGCTGGCGCAGGCACAGGAAAATCTCCATGCGCGCATTTCACCGTGCCGCCTCCGACGTTCAGTGGCGAGCAGATCAGTTCATCAACCCCTAGCGCCTCAAATCCCACCGCCGCGCACACGATGTCCACTATGGCATCCACCGCGCCGACTTCGTGAAAGTGCACGGCCTCAATGTCAGTGTTGTGAATCTTCGCTTCCGCGGCGCCCAGCGACTCAAAGATCGCAATCGCATTCCGCTTGGCTCCTTCGCTGATCGGAGCCGCGGAAATAATCCTCTTGATCTCACTAAGGGAACGCCCATGAGAATGCTCAGGTGCTGTCCCTGCACCTGAGGGTTCGTGTTGGTGATCGTCACTATGTCCGTGAGCATCTCCGTGCTCATGCCCCTGCCCATGCTGCCCGCGTTGTTCCCAGTAAACTTCTCGCGGCAAATCTTTTTCGCCGTGAGCGTAAACGTCGACCTTGGAAGCGGCAATTCCGCTGCGATCTACTCGCGAGACCTCTAGCCGTGCTCCGACGTCAAGCGCCGTGACCGTTTCTTCCAACAGTTTTACCGGCACACCGGCGTCCACGAGTGCGCCCAGAAACATGTCGCCACTCATCCCGGAAAAACATTCAAGATAAGCTATACGCATCATTCAAACTCTCGAAGGACCGGGCCAGCTTCCTTCGTGGCTTTACGGCTAAAGCCCGTCGCACCGCGGGAAGCCGCATTCGCTTGATCCGCATCACACCAAAGCTAAAACCTTCATCATAGGGAACGTGGATATAACCGTCAAACCGTGGCCCAGGCCGTGGTTTGTTACAATCACTATTTTCTTCAACAGCTTAGAGGGATTCCTTGTACCGACATCTGGAACGCCGGCTGGCCCAGCACGTGCGCGACTTCCTGCGCCGCACCTACGACATCGATTTGCCCCGGATCGTTATCGAACAGCCGCCCAAGGTTGAATTCGGCGAATACGCGCTTCCCCTTGCCTTTGAACTAGCCAAAAAACTTCGCAAAGCGCCGCGCAAGATTGCGGAAGAGATTGTCGCTGGTATAGGGCCGGTTGAAGGGTTTACGAAACTCGAGGTCGCGGGCGCGGGATATATCAACGCCTACATCAACCGCCAGGAATTAGCCGCTGCGTTGGTCAAAGGCGAAGAACCGAGGAGCGACACTCCAGCCGGCAAAATTCTGGTCGAACACTCCAGCATCAATCCCAACAAGGCCGCGCATATCGGACACTTGCGCAACGCTGTGCTGGGAGACACGTTCGTCCGTCTGCTGCGATTTGCCGGCAGGGAAGTGGATGTCCAGAACTACATCGACAATACCGGCGTACAAGTTGCCGACGTGGTAGTTGGGTTTCTTCATCTTGAAAAGAAATCGCGGGCCGAGATCGAACAACTTACCCGCCAGCTGCGCTTCGACTACTACTGCTGGGACGTTTATGCGCGCACCTCCCAATGGTACGAGCAGGATAAACAGAATCTTCAAGTTCGTTCCCAAACTCTGCACGCACTTGAAGAAGGCGGTAACGAGACCGCAGCCATCGCCGAACTGATTTCAATCGCCGTTCTGCGCCGCCATCTCGAAACTATGGACCGTCTCGATATTGAATACGACTTCCTGCCGCGCGAGAGCGAGATACTGCACCTGCACTTCTGGGACGCAGCTTTCCAGAAGCTTAAAGATGGCGGCGTGCTCTTCTATGAGAATGAAGGCAAGAACAAAGGCTGCTGGGTGATGCGTCGCGCGGGGACTTCAAAAACTAAATCTGCGGGGATCCTCGCCAACGACAAACAAGATTCCGAGGACTCCGAGGTTTCCGAAGAAGACCAGAAAGTTATCGTGCGTTCCAACGGAACCGTCGGCTACGTAGGCAAAGACATCGCCTATCACCTGTGGAAGTTCGGTCTGCTGGGTCGCGACTTCGGCTACCGCAAGTTTTATCTTTATCCCAACGGCCACCAGAGTTGGATATCCTCTGCCAACGGCGAGCCCGACCATCCCCACTTCGGCGATGTTTCCGAGATATATAACGTCATTGACGCCCGTCAGGCCGAAGCGCAGAACACCGTGATAGAAGCTTTGCGGGGGCTCGGGTATAACCAGCAGGCCGATCACTACACACATTTCTCTTACGAAATGGTTGCACTCACGCCACGCTGCGCCGCTGAGTTGGGCTACCGGCTTTCAGAAGAAGACAAAGCCAAAGCCTACATCGAAGTCTCAGGCCGCAAAGGCTTCGGCGTAAAAGCGGACGACCTTCTCGACACGCTGATTGCGTCCGCCAAAAAAGAGGTCGATGCGAGGCATGCTCAACTCAGCGACAGCGAGCGCGCCGCCATCGCTGAGCAAATTGCCGTGGGCGCACTGCGCTACTTCATGCTTAAGTTCACCAAGTCATCTGTAATCGCTTTCGATTTTAGGGAAGCTCTAAGTTTCGAAGGCGAGACCGGCCCGTATTGCCAGTACGCGGTTGTGCGCGCAACCAATATTTTTCGGAAGGGCGGATTCGACCCGGATCACTTCGGCAAGCCGTCGGGCTCCCTCGCTTCGAACGAGTTCGCAGAGCACTTGCAGGGCGAAGCAAGTAACGAACTTTGGGAACTCTGGCTGGCTGCCTCGAAGACGTCATACATCGTGGACCAGTGTATCGCCACCACCGAGCCGGCCTACCTGGCCAAACACGCTTTCCAATTGGCGCAACAGTTTAACTATTTCTACCACCGCCACCCCATCCTCACCGAAGCCGATGAAGGACGAAAGAAATTCTTACTCTACACAGTGGCGGTAGTGCGTCGCGAGCTTATTCGAGCATTGGAAGTGATGGGAATTACCACGCCCCCGGTGATGTGATCACCGCTCCTGCGGACGGGTATGATAAAATAGCTTATAGATACTCGTCTAGCAACCGCGCAGGGATGCCCAGGAACGCATCGGATAGTCCAAAGGTATGCTGAGATCATCCGCGACCCTATCGTCTCGATTGCAGAGGCCTGGGAGCCCCTCTACAGGCATTCTGTAGAGCGTGCCTCCCCCGCACCTTCGCGGGGAAATACGTCCAGACCGATTATCTTACAGTTACAGGCATTGCCGAAATGCCGGCAGTCTTCCTAAAAGACAAACACAGATTTACTACGCGCTCCTGCCCCGGCCCGCCATCATCAATCCCGCGCCGCCTAAAATCAACACCGCGCTGATGATGGGGGAAACCCGCTCGCTATGCCGAGTCTGGATGCCGATATTGACATCACCGGCCTTAATGCCTTGGTTCTCGTTGTGCGGGATGGGAACGAAAAGTGAGGCAATCCCCAGAATCAACAAAATCAGGCCCACCAACATTAAAGGCTTCATTGAATCCTCCTGTAGCTAGCGGTGCTGCCTGCCAAATCACTAATTAGTCATGATTCATGCCGATTGAATAACGCATCTCACGCCGCGAAATCCTTGGCGAACTCCACCAGCGCCCGAACCGCAATTCCCGATGGCCCTTTGGCGATCCATGCTTTGTTGTCTTCCATCCACGCAGTCCCGGCGATGTCGAGATGAATCCAGGGCGTGTCCTCGGCAAATTCTTTGAGGAACATCGCTGCCGTAATCGCTCCGCCCCAGCGCCCACCGGAGTTGACGATGTCGGCGATGTTGGAGCGAATGCTCTCTTTGTATTCCTCGTCAAGCGGCAGCCGCCACATCTTCTCGCCGGCTTTCCCCAGAGCCTTATTAAACCGCTCATACATTTGGTCGTCATTCGCGAAGACGCCGGCATTCACATATCCAAGCGCAACCCCGCAGGCGCCGGTCAGTGTGGCCGCGTCCACCAGGTGAGTGCAACCAAGCTGGCGCGCGTAGTAGAGACCATCGGCCAACACTAGCCGGCCTTCGGCGTCCGTATTGATGATTTCGATGGATTTTCCGGACATCGCGATTTGTACGTCCCCGGGTTTCTGCGCTTTGCCTGACGGCATGTTTTCGGTGGCGCACACGATTGCCGTCACTTTAATTTTGGGTTTGAGCAGCGCGATGGCCCGCATCACGCCGATCATGGTTGCGCCCCCGGCCATGTCGTATTTCATTTTTTCCATACCGTCGGCAGGTTTGATCGAAATGCCGCCAGTATCGAAGGTGACGCCTTTGCCCACTAGCCCGAGCACAGGCTTCTCCGGCGCGCCCGCCGGCTCATAGCGGAGCACAATCAATGCCGGAGGCTCATCAGACCCTTGGGCCACACTCCAGAACGCACCCATCTTCATTTCTTTGATCTTATCCGCGCCGAAGACCTCGCACTTAAGCCCCACTTCCTGCGCCATCTTTTTTGCGTGCTCGGCCAGCATAGTCGGCGTCATCCGATTGCTTGGCTCGTTCACCAACTCGCGGGTAAAATTCTGCGATTCACCAATGATGCGCGCCTCCTCCAGCGCCTTTTGAAGCCGGCCCTGGTCCCCGGTGGCGACCACCGTAACGGAGTCGATCCGCTGATCTTTGCGATCGCTCTTGTAAGTGTCAGGATCGAAGTCGCCGACAAACGCGCCTTCCACAATCGCTCTGACCCTTTCTTCCGCGCTGAGGCCGTTGCTCGGCGCCACAAAGGCAAAGCTCCGAACCCCCTTCGGCTTCAACGTCCGAACTGCAGTGCCGGCCATTTTGCGCAGCTCAAAAGCGGAAAAATTCTTGGCTCGGCCGCCGCCTACCAGCAGCAGGCGCTTGGCTTTGAGCTTCGCCGGGTGGTGCAGCAGCGTGGTCTCAAAAATCTTGCCAGTAACCTCGCCGCTGCCCACTATGTCGCGGGCGGCTTCACGGATGGCGCTGTCGCTGGCTTCGATTGAAGCTTCAGGTTTGTCTCTGTCGCCGCGATTCTTTCCATTCCGATCATCGCTTCGATCTTTTTCGGTTCGATCCTTTTCAGTCCGATCCAGCGCGACCACAACGAGACATTCGGTCTCAACTTCAGCAGGAGAGGATAAAGAAAGATAAGTTTTCATGGTGGTGTAGTTAGTATCGTCGGCTGAGGCCGAAATTTGCAAGGCGGGCGACTAAGCTGCCGTAAGTGAAACGTCCGCTTTCATCGCAGCGGAGCTCCCCACCAGCCAAACCACAGCGCCAGCGCTAACAAATTGAAGTGCCGTTACCGAACCATGAGATAGCGAAGCGTTCAAACCTAACTTCTGCGAGAGCGTGCCACGGCTTCCCGGGCTTCCTTGTCAGCAGTGCGGCGACGTTCGGTTTCGCGCTTGTCCCAGAGTTGCTTACCTTTGGCCAGCGCAAGTTCAACTTTCACCTTGCCTCGCTTGAAATACATTCGCGTGGGAATTAGGGTCAGTCCGCGCTGCTGCGTCTTGCCGATCAATTTGCGGATTTCCTCCTTGTGCATCAGCAACTTGCGAGTTCGCAGCGGGGCATGGTTGAAGATGTTGCCATGCTCGTAGGCGCCGATGTGCGCGTTCAGCAACCAAAGTTCGCCATCCTTAACCAAACCATAGGCATCCTTGAGGTTAGTGTGACCGGCGCGTACCGACTTCACTTCCGTACCGGTCAGGGCAACCCCGGCTTCGAATTTTTCCAGCAAGAAATAGTTATGTGAAGCGATCCTATTAACAGCGGCATCTCGGTCGCCGGCCGCAGTTGGGTCTCGGCGAGGATTCTTCTCCGGCATTGGCCGGGTTTGGTGTCCGGGCTGACGCGCCATGCGTCAGTTATCTCACAGGAAGGCGGCGGGTGCCAGGTCTAGGCCTAATCAGGTCTCAGGCGGACTTAGGAGCGCAGGCGCAGTTCGAAAAAAAAAATGCTCAAGTACCTGTTCGTTTTACTTAGTTGCTTTTCGCTGGGCTTTGGGCAGAAGGCGCCGCAACCTTGTAAACCCCTGACCTATTTTGGTGTTCACGGCTGTGCTCCCTCGGCTGCGGGCATATGTCCTACGGGCTATCAGGCAAAGGCGGTGTGTCCAAGCAATCCCATGATGAAGGCTCCCTGCCGCCTGATGTGTGTGGTCAAGGGAAAGACGGCGGCGAAGAAAAAGCCAGTTGCTGTGGAAATCCCACGCTGCTGGCGCGTATCCGTGACCAACGGCTGGGGGTGGAAACTTTGGGGGCTAAGACCAAAGAGTGTAACTACCAGCAGAGCACTAACTTCGGAAGGCTTAATAGCGATGCTATAATCACGCCACCCAAAGCTATTTTTGCCAACATTTGCACAACCCCAGGCCTTCGGGCATGGCCACCCAAGGCTTAGATTGCTTGTGAGGACCAATTGATGACACGCCTGATCCGTCCGGCGGCCGTGCTCTTGCTTGTGATGACCGTCGTCCTCCCCCTTGCCGCTGATAAGGCTAAGTCCCTCTACAACAAAGGAAAGGACGCCGAAGCCCGCCAGAATTACGAGATGGCGTACGACTTTTACAAGCAGGCCTACGATCTGAAACCCAAGGACTTACTGTACCGGACGTCGTTCCAGCGCATGCGCTTTCTTTCCGCCGCTTCGCATGTCCACCGCGGGCAGTTACTGCGTGAAGCTGGCAAGCTCGATGAGGCTCTGGCCGAGTTTCAGAAAGCCACCGATATCGACTCTTCAAGCTTTATTGCCCAACAGGAACTTCGGCGCACCCAGCAGATGATCGACGAGTCGAAGAATCCGCAGCCGCAGGCGGCGGCCTCACCACCGAACTCCCTGAAGAGACGGCTCGAACAAGCCCTTGGCCCAGTTGAATTGGCCCCTATTTCGAACAGTCCCATCACCCTTAAGCTCACTGAAGACAGCAAAGTAATTTATGAGACCGTTGGCAAGCTGGCTGGAATCAATGTGCTGTTTGATCCGGACTACACTTCGCGGCGCATCAAGATCGAGCTGAACGGGGTGACTCTTGAGGAGGCGCTTGAAATTATCGCCATGGAATCAAAGACGTTCTGGCGGCCGGTGACCTCGAACACCATCTTCGTAGCGTCTGACAATCCGGCAAAGCGCAAAGAACTGGAACAAAGCGTCATCAAGACGTTTTACATGACCAACCTGTCCCAACCCACGGAGTTGCAAGACGTAGTAAACGCGATGCGAACGATTCTTGAGGTCAGTCGCATCCAGCAGTTGCCATCGCAGTCCGCCATCGTAGTGCGCGGCACTCCCGATCAGATTGCGTTGGCGCAGAAATTAATCGACGACCTGGATAAAGCCAAGCCGGAAGTGATTGTGGAAGTTGCGGTAATGCAAGTAAGCCGGGACAAGATTCGCACATTAGGAATTAATCCGCCGACCAGCGCCACCGTGGCGCTGCAAAGCAATATCAATACCACCACACCAGCAACCACAACCAACGGCACTACCGTAAACACCAACACCAGTTCGGGAACGCCGAATCAGATCAATTTGAACCGGATCAACAATCTGAACGCGACCGATTTTCAGGTCACCATCCCACAGGCCACCGCCACGGCCCTGCTGAGTGACACCAATACAAAGCTCATCCAGAATCCACAGATCCGAGCGCTGGACGGGCAAAAAGCCTCGTTGAAGATTGGCGACCGCGTTCCGGTGGCCACCGGTTCGTTCCAGCCCGGTATCGGTGGCGTGGGCATTAACCCACTAGTTAACACGCAATTTCAGTACCTCGATGTGGGCGTAAACATTGACATAACCCCGCATGTGCACGGCGGACGAGAAGTCACTTTGAAGATGTCGCTCGATATCTCTGCCGTCACCTCGACGACAAACATTGGTGGTATCAATCAGCCGGTGATCGGGCAACGCAAAATCGAGCACGAAATCCGCTTGAAGGATGGAGAAGTAAATTTGCTGGGCGGCATTTTGGAAGACCAGCAGACCAAAGCGCTGAGCGGTATCCCAGGGCTGTCGAATATTCCAATACTCAAGTACTTGTTCTCGCAGACTAATACTGAACATCGCGAAAACGAGATCGTATTCGTTCTGGTGCCGCACATCGTACGCGGTCAGGATATTTCGGGACGAAATCAGGAAATGCTGGACGTAGGCACGGCAAATGCGATCGAGCTGCGGCACTTCAGCAAGCAGCCTCCAGCGCCCACATCGCAAAATCAGAACCAGACTGCGCCACCCGCTCCACAGGCGCCGGCGGGCACACAAGCTCCGCAGAACGTTCCGCAAGCGCCACCGCAAAACCAAACGCCGCCACAAAACACTACGCCACCTCCTTCCGCGGGGGGTGCCGGTGGCGCCGGCTTCGTATTTGATCCGCCTACCATTTCGCAGGCCAAGGGATCCACCTTTACGGTGAACGTTCTGTTGAGCGGCGGGCAAAACATATATTCCGTTCCAGTGCAGATAACTTACGATCCCGGCGAATTGCAGGTGGTGAACGTTTCCAATGGAGGCTTTCTATCGCAGGATGGACAGGCGGTGGCATTGGTGCACCGCGATGATCCCTCAACGGGAACGTTGCAGATTACGGCGACGCGGCCACCGGGCTCGGGCGGAGTCTCTGGCCAGGGCGCGGTTGCGACGCTGACCTTCATGGCTAAGAGCAACGGACAATCTACGATCGCCATTACCCGGGGCGGGGCGCGCGATCCCGCCATGCAGCCCATCCCGGTAAATGGAGCACAAGCGACCGTAACCATTCAATAACCTGGTTCGGTAGAATATTCATATGCAGATATTTTTCCCTAAGGTGGACGGTGCGCGTCTGAAGCGCAATCGAGCATCCGGTTTCACCTTGATCGAACTGATTGTAGCCACAGCGATTATCGTCATTCTAACCAGCATGGTGCTCCCGCTCGCGCGGTTGAATATCCAACGCGAAAGAGAACGCGAGCTGCGTTACGACCTGTGGATGATGCGCGACGCAATTGATCGCTACAAGGATGCAGCCGATCGCGGTGCCTTTCAGATCAAGGTTGGCACCGAAGGCTATCCGGCGGATCTCGACACACTGGTGAGTGGGGTTGATGTGGGCGGCAAGAAAGTCCGGTTCCTGCGCAAGATTCCAGTCGATCCCATGACCGGGAAAGCCGAATGGGGCATGCGTTCCATGCAGGATGATCCCACGTCGGACTCCTGGGGCGGGCAAAGTGTTTTTGATGTGTTCACCAAATCTGAAGGCACGGCACTCGACGGGACGAAGTACAAAGAATGGTAAGTCGTCGCAAAAACCCGCACAGCTGCGGTTTTACGCTGATTGAAATGATGATCGTGATCAGCATCATGCTGATCCTCGTCTCGATCGCGGTTCCGCTCTACAACCAATCGGTTCTGCGCGCCAAAGAATCCGTATTGCGGCAGGACCTGTTTACCCTACGGTCAGTGATTTCGCAATTTACCTTGGATAAGCAGCGGGCACCGCAGTCACTGGATGATCTGGTGCAGGCGGCCTATCTCCCGAAGGTCCCAAACGATCCTTTCACCGGCCAGTCCAACTGGCAGGTAGAGCAGGAAGATGTGCTGCTGGCGGTAGACCAGACTCAGCCGGGAATCAGCGATGTACACAGCGCGTCCAACCAGACGGGTAGCGACGGGACGGCGTACAGCTCGTGGTGATATAAATTCCCCTTTCTTAATCTTTGCCGTGTGCCCCTAAGCATCTTGTGGCATTGAACACTTACTCTGAACAAAATACTATCTCCTTATGCCGGTTGAGACCGAAATCAATCAGAAAGCGCGTTCCCCAATTCGCGCGCCCCGCGGCACGACGCTTTCCTGCAAGAGTTGGCAGCAAGAAGCCGCCATGCGCATGTTGATGAACAACCTCGATGAAGAAGTGGCAGAGCGACCGGATGAACTTGTGGTTTACGGCGGCACCGGGAAAGCCGCGCGCAATTGGGAGTGTTATCACGCCATCGTCGGCACCCTTAAGAAACTCGAGAATGATGAGACCTTGCTGGTGCAATCTGGCAAGCCGGTGGGTGTATTCAAGACGCATGACTACGCCCCGCGCGTACTGATCGCGAACTCTAATCTGGTGGGCCACTGGTCCAACTGGGAAAAATTCAACGAGCTGGAGCGGGCCGGTCTCATGATGTACGGGCAGATGACCGCGGGATCATGGATCTATATCGGCTCACAAGGAATCGTACAGGGGACGTTTGAAACCTTTTCTGCTGCGGGCGAAAAACATTTTGGCGGCGATTTGCACGGCAAGCTGATCGTTTCCGGCGGCATGGGCGGCATGGGCGGCGCCCAGCCACTGGCAGCGACCATGGCCGGTGGGGTATTTCTGGGCATTGACGTTGACGTCGAGCGCATAAAGAAACGCCTGAAGACCGGCTACTGCGATTTTCTGGTCACGACTCTCGACGAAGCCCTGCGCATTGTGAAGAACGCAGTCCGCAAGAAAGAAAATATTTCCGTCGGGCTGGTAGGGAATTGCGCCGACATTATTCCTGAACTCGGCGAGCGCGGCGTAGTGCCTGACATTCTTACCGATCAGACTTCAGCGCACGATCCGCTGAATGGCTATGTGCCGAATGGCATGTCGCTCGAACAAGCGCTCGAGCTGCGCAAGCGTGATCCGAAAAGCTACCAGGAGAAGTCGCTCGACTCGATTGCCCGGCATGTCGAAGGCATGCTTCGACTGCAGAAGATGGGCGCGGTCACGTTCGATTACGGCAACAACATCCGAACCTTCGCCTTCGACCGCGGCATAAAGAATGCATACGACTTTCCGGGATTCGTACCCGCGTATATTCGGCCGCTGTTCTGCGAAGGACGCGGCCCGTTCCGCTGGGTGGCGTTGTCAGGCGAACCCTCGGACATTGCGGTGACCGACAATCTCGTCCTGGAACTCTTCCCGGAGAATCGCATTCTGCGGCGTTGGATTGAGCTGGCGCGTAAACGGATCAAGTTTCAAGGATTGCCGGCGCGCATCTGTTGGTTGGGTTACGGCGAGCGAGCACAGTTTGGGCTGGCAATGAATGATCTGGTCAAGAAAGGTAAGATCAAGGGGCCGATTGTGATTGGTCGTGATCATCTCGATTGCGGTTCGGTCGCGTCTCCGTTCCGCGAGACCGAGAGCATGAAAGATGGCAGCGATGCCGTTGCCGACTGGCCGCTGCTCAATGCACTCCTGAACACTGCTGCGGGCGCATCCTGGGTTTCGATTCACAACGGCGGCGGGGTGGGCATCGGCTACTCATTGCACGCCGGTCAGGTGACTGTTGCGGATGGCACCGAAATGATGGCCAAGCGGATTGAGCGTGTGCTGACGACGGACCCAGGAATGGGCGTGATACGGCACGTGGACGCCGGTTACGGCGAGGCCTCAGAGTTCGCCAAGAAGACCGGAGTGAAGATCCCGATGGAGGGATAGTTGTCTCCTTTCCGATTCAGCGTAATGCAGATTCATCGCTGCTACACTACCTGCGAGTGACAGCATCCAAGAAAACGAAAGACCAGGCGGAACGTGCGCTCCTGCTGGTCAATATCGGCCAGCTTCTTACGCTTCGCTCAGCTTCCGCAAAACCTGGCCCACGCCGCGGGCCGGAGCTCAAAGAACTGGGCATCATCGAAGACGGCGCGGTTCTGTGTGTGGGCGGGAAGATTGTTTCAGTGGGCAGAACGAAAGATGCTCTGCGCGATCCCTGGCTGAAAAGGAATCGTAAGCGAGTTATCGAAATCGATTGCGAAGATCAAGTAGTAGTGCCCGGATTCGTCGATTCCCATACCCACCCGGCATTTGTGAAACCACGCCTGGTCGATTTTGAAAAGCGCATTGCCGGCGCCAGCTATGAGGAAATCGCCGAAGCTGGCGGTGGCATCCGGTCAAGTGTCGAGAGCGTGCGCGCAGCCAGTAAGAGCCGGTTAGCAGAAAAAGTTTCCGACGCGCTCCACGAAATGGCCGAGCAAGGGACGACAACGGTCGAAGCGAAGTCTGGCTACGGGCTGACCGTCGAGTCAGAGCTGAAATCGCTGGAAGCGATTCGCGATGCTGCTGCGCGCTGGCCCGGGACCGTCATTCCCACACTGCTGGGCGCGCATGTAGTCCCGAAAGAGTTCCAAGGGGCCTCAAAAAACTATGTTGGGCTGGTTTGTGAGGAAATGATCCCGCATACTGCCCGGCGCAAACTGGCAAGATTCGTGGACGTTTTTTGTGAGCGAGGCGCGTTCACCATCGATGACACGGTGAAAATCTTTGAGGCAGCAAGCAAGCATGGCTTGAGTGTTCGGGGCCATGTGTGTCAACTGTCCAAGTGTGAGCTCTCGCGTTTTCTGGATTTCAATCCCGCTTCATTGGACCACATGGATTACGTGAGCGATGCGGACATCGCAAGATTGGCGCAGCGCGATACGATTGCGACGCTGGTGCCAGGCGCGAATTATTTCCTCGGGCAAGGCCACTATCCCCCAGCACGAACTCTGATTGACGCGGGTGTGCCGGTGGCGTTGGCTACGGACTACAATCCTGGCAGTTCGCCTACCAGCAGCATGCCGGTCGTCATGTCGCTGGCTTGCACGCATATGCAGATGTCGCCAGCGGAAGCAATTGCCGCTGCGACTGTGAATGGGGCGTGGGCGTTGCAATTGCAGAATCGGAAAGGCTCGATTGAACCAGGCAAAGACGCCGATCTCGCAGTGTTCGAGGCAGAAGATTATCGCGAGATTCCATACTGGTTTGCCTCCAACCGCTGCGCCTTCGCGGTTTTGAATGGGACGTTGGTGGCGTCCGGTGGTTCCGGTGAGTTGGCATAACACACGCCGCCATTGATCGCGAACTGTGCAGCATTGAGCGATTCCACCTGCGTTGCTATAATCTTCAGGTTTCCGCACGCTCCCAGCGTTGGCTATTTTCTGTAGGCAATCCCGCCACAGTCATAGCCTCTAAAGATGACTAGCACTGGTCGTCAAGCAAGCTGCGAGTAAGGAAAGGCCAGGTAGCTCAGGTGGTAGAGCGCAGCCCTGAAAAGGCTGGCGTCGGGGGTTCAACTCCCTCCCTGGCCACCATAAACTTAATGATTGCAATTGCTTGCCTGCTATTCTTAACGCCCTACATCCTCTCAGATCAGACCGTCATCGTCAGATTTCTATATCTATAACTTCGCAAGAATCAATAAGTTGTGGATTGGTAGAGCGCCGCCCAGAAGGGCCTGGCGTCGACCGTCTGGTGTGAAACAACCTCGAACCAAGTAACTAGTGAGCACGGGAAGTTGGATTC
>QIAP01000105.1 GCA_003225075.1 Acidobacteriota bacterium
CCCACGTTCCCAACATTCCGGCGAAGCTGCTCTGACGTGCAGCCGCCCTGGATCATGAAATTCGGGATCACTCGATGGAAGATTGTGCCGTCGTACAGAGGCGTGTTGTGTTTGGTGAGTGCTCCCAGTACGACTAAGCAAGCGAGGAGTCTTTGGTTGAGAACTTGGTGCCGAATCTAGATGCGGTCTTTACTCGCGCTTAGGGGCTGACGCGAGTCATGGCTTTCTTTCCCGGTTCGACGTTCGGCGCAATTTCAAGAATGAGTCGAAGCGAGGGGGTTAACCTGTACTCATGGCAGTCCGCGAGAATAAGCCGCAGTTACTCATAACAGCAAAGATCGGAAATGTTCCGGTTCGAGGGATTTGTAGCGCATGTCCTAACATTGTCTTCGATACAGGTTCAAAGGTCGGGAAGCGCAAGGACCACGAACGCAAATTGAACGCCCTATTTTCTGAACACTTAAAAGAGAAACACGCCCGCGAGAATGATGGCCAAGCTGCGTAGAGTTAAGACGTTCATTTTCCGTAGAACTTTCGTCTCCGACGAGGCCCAACCCACTTAGCCCTTGACAAAAGGTGTATTCTTTTAACGGTCGAGTTATAACTTTGTAGTTATAGCCCTCCCCTCCCTCCAACCTGCGGGTGCAACATGGCGGATTCCGACGGCAGGCCCACCAGAACTTGGCAGGAAATCGCTGCTGAAGCAGGTAAAGAAACAGACCCACTGAAAGTAGCGGCTCTCACCGAGGATGTCACAGCCCCGTTTTATTACGGCGCATGATGTTGGAATGTGTACAGATCTAGCGAGGAGGCAGGACAAGCTGAGCAGTTTACGCGCTTCCTTTGTCAACGCATTATAAGAGGGCACCCCTTTTGGAGTAGGTTGTGATCGTTGACATCATCACCTACAAAAAGGAGCACCCTCATGAACAGTGAAAAGTATATTGGCCTCGACGTTCATCAAGCAACGATCTCGGTCGCGGTGATGGATTCCACCGGCAAGGTGGTTATGGAATCCATCCTGGAGACGAAAGCGGCGACCATTCTTGAGTTCTTTGCAGGATTGCGCGGAACTTTGTTGGTCACCTTCGAAGAAGGAACTTGCGCCGCTTGGTTATACGATCTGCTCAAACCCCACGTCGACAAACTTGTGGTATGCAATCCGCGGAAGAACGCGCTGCTCAAAGACGGGAACAAGAGCGATCGCATCGATGCGCGCAAACTGGCAGAGCTATTACGCGGCAACCAGCTCAAGCCGGTCTACCACGGCGAGACAGGCGTGCGCATGCTGCGGGAACTGTCCCGGAGTTACCTGACCATCGTTAAAGATCTGTCGCGGGTCATGAATCGTCTGAAAGCGCTGTATCGCAGCTGGGCTATTCCCTGTGCGGGAAGGGATGTCTACTATGCCCGGCATCGAGTGGAGTGGCTGGCAAAGATTCGGGAAGCCGGCGTCCGACGCCGAGCCGCGCGACTCTATGAGCAGCTGGATATGTTGAAACACTTGCGTCAGCAAGCGCGGCGGGAACTGTTAGCGGAGAGTCGCAAGCATCGGATCACCGCCCAACTGCGACAGATTCCTTACTTGGGGCCGATTCGATCAGCGCTGGCGGTAGCTCTGATTCAGACCCCGCATCGTTTCCGTACGAAACGGCAACTATGGGCCTATAGCGGACTGGCGTTGGAGACTCGGATTAGCGCGGAATACAGTTACGCCACCGGCCAACTGCGCGGCTCGAAAAAGATGATCTCGATTCGGGGGCTAAACAAAGATCACAACCATGATCTGAAGGGTCTGTTCAAAGGTGTGGCCACCATGGCGAGCGTGCGCCCCGGACCGTTCCAGGATTTTTATCAAGCGTTGCTGGACAAAGGCATGAAGCCGACGATGGCACGCCTGACGCTGGCGCGCAAGATCGCAGCCATTACGCTGACTCTGTGGAAGAAAGGGGAAAGCTTCGACGCGAACAAACTAAAACCGCAAGCCGCTTGAGCGTCTCAGGTGAAGAGCCCCTTCCATCTCCGGTGATCTTCTTCTGGTGGTGGTGAGTCGGTTCTGGAGACGCTCGGGTTCGAGGGTGAGTATGACAATCGCCTGTAGGCACACGGTGCCGACTGGCACCCAGTCACTGTGTTAACCCTATGCCCCCTCGGACAACCCGAAAAAGCAATAGGCCACGAGTCGCAGATAGAACCATGGTTGACACCGTACAACCACAGGGCTTTGCAGTTTTCAGAAACTGACTGGCGTCGTCGCGACCAGAACAATGAAACTGCTGAGATGGAACACCCAAGTAACCAAGTTCATGGGTGCAGCACCCACAACCCAGCGTCTCGTACAACCGACAGGGGCTGGATGGCGCGAACCATAACTGCGCCTCCGGCGAAGGGAGAAAAATGTTCTTGACATCCCTTCTATAGAACAGGCGATTTCACAAGTTGAGAATTCCGGATGATTCCAACCGAGTCGCATTTGCCGGGAATCAATCAACGCTCAGGTATCATGAGGCTTGGATTGCCACGACGGGACACCCTCTGGATGAAGACAAAAGTTGCATTTTGCCTGTTCTGGCTCGCTAGCTCTTTAGCCGCTGCACAGAGCCTTCCTGAATCGTCGCACCGCAATGAAAGTTTACTGATTTCGCTGGAGAATGCCTGGAATCAAGCACAGTTGCATCACGATTCGAAAGCGCTAGATGGGTTGGTGGCTGAAACCTTCATCAGCACTGACAATGATGGCACGTTCATGACGAAGGCCCAGTTCCTGGCCGACAATAAGGATCTTTCCTACGCTCCCAGCCTTATGACAAACTCGGACGAGAGGGTCTTCGTATACGGGAACACCGCTGTCGTAGCTGGAATCTATCACGCCAAAGGGCTCAATAAAGGTAAGCCGTTCGATCATTACGGGCGATTCACGGATACCTGGATTTACTTGAATGGCAAGTGGGTGTGCGTCGCCAGTCACACAAGCCCGCTTAAGAAGTAGCGTTGGGAAATGACGGGCCGAGCATGACCCCAGACGTGTCAATTTTTGATGGTCAACGACTCGAAACCTGCATCTGTTAGAGACCTTGTACACTGAAGCATTTGACACGATGCAAGCCCTCGCCCGCAAGCTGACCTCCCTGGGAGGGACTGTCTCTCCTGCCCCGTACGTGAGGAGCATTTATTCTGCAATCTGTCTCTGCCTGCGCTAAAAAAACTTAATGAAATCAAGTCCACTGCGGTATATCCGAAATCGACGACGCTGTTTATCGAGGGCCAGCAGCCGCGTGGGGTGTTTGTGCTCTGTGCGGGAAGGGCCAAACTCTTCACTTCTTCGAGCGATGGCAAAACCATCATCACAAAGATCTCGGAGGCTGGGGATGTCTTGGGTCTAAACGCGAGTATTTCCAATCGGCCTTATGAGGTAACGGTCGAGATGATGGACCCAGGCCAAGCCAATTTCATCGCCCGCGACGCGCTACTGCAATTCCTACGCGAATATGGAGAGGTGGCACTGCGAGTTGCGGAGCAACTCAGCCGCAACTACTACGCGGCATACGAAGAGATCCGCACACTCGGACTTACGAGTTCACCCTCAGAGAAGTTCGCAAAGCTGCTGCTCTCCTGGTCGCCAAATGCGGGAAACGCGAACGAGCCTGCGCATCTGACATTGACGCTGACGCATGAAGAAATCGCGGAAATCATTGGACTACGCGCGAGACGGTCAGCCGCCTGTTCTCTGATTTCAAGAAGAAGCAGTTGTTGCAATTGAAGGGTTCCACCCTGATCATTCGCAATAAGCCTGCCTTGGAAAAAATGCTGAACTCCTGAGTACGCCGTGCTCGAGGTCACCCTGCGCGAACTGTAGGGGACCCGCTTCCCTAGGTTTCTGCCAGCTTGGAGAGTTCGTCGCATTCCTGCGGCAACGGTCCCGCCGGTGTCGCAAGCCGCTGTTCGATCCGGGTGATCTGGCTATGTAACCAGCCGGCGAGCGCTTCTTCCATTTCCAACTGCGTGCCGCAGCGATAGAAACAATCAATGGTTTCCCCTTTTTCATTGAGGGGGATAAAGCGGCACGGGAAGTTCTCATTCTGCGACTCATTGGGAACGAACTTCATCAATAGACACTTGCTGCACGGGTGCGGCCGAGCGGGGTCGCCTAGGTTCGGACAACTGGGTGAGTCTTCGAAGATGTAGGGAGGACGCCAAGGTGTGCGGGGAGAGCGCCCGTAGCCTCCATCTTCCACGAATTTCAGCTCAAACTTGAGGAGCTCCAGTATTTCATGCGCATCTTGTGCCATACGTCACCTCTCGATATGAGGCAGCCTCGCACAACGCCGCTTGGGCTGCGATGACTGTCGTCACGTGGTTCCGTGATCTAAATCACAAGCATGGGCTTTACCGCTGGGATGCGAGCGACTCCATGTGATTACCGTCACAATGTCCGGTGCGAGCCCGCACACCGCTTGCGCTGTTTTCCACTTACTATTTCTGCCATGCGATACACATCTGCGTGCCAAACACCACGCGCGGTTGCCAACGGTAGCCCTTCGCGCGAGAAAATTCGCCCAAACGGCGTTGAAGAGACTGGTAAGGCGACATTCAAGTCCCGCGATTTTGACGTTCGCCCGCTACTGGTCATCTGGGAGATGACACAGGCGTGCGATCTAAAATGCATGCACTGCCGAGCTAGCGCCCAACCGCACCGGCATGCCCTGGAACTTTCCACCGCTGAGGCCTTCAACCTTGTCGATCAGGTAGCCAACATGCGCGTCCCAATGTTCGTGCTCACTGGTGGCGATCCACTCAAGCGTCCCGACTTGCAGGCGATAGTCCAGTATGCTCGCCATCGGTCGGTGAAGACCTCATTGACCCCGAGTGCCACTCGGCTGCTTACCCGCGAGGCGGTCTTCAAATTGAAGGAGAGCGGCTTGATGCGTCTGGCGCTGAGCTTGGATGGCTCCACAGCACAATTGCACGATGGTTTCCGGGGCGTCCCCGGGTCCTGGAAGCGAACTTTGGACGCGGTTGAATGGTCCCATGAAGCCAAACTCCCCGTGCAGGTGAACACCAGGGTGACGCTCCACAACCTTCATGATCTCGACAACCTGGTCGAATTGCTGACTTCAATCAAAGTGGTCCTCTGGAGCGTGTTTTTTCTGGTGCCCATCGGGCGAGGACAGATTTCTAACCTGCTTTCACCCGAAGAGCATGAGGCTGTCTTCGCCAAACTATATGCAGCCTCGAAGCGCGTTCGCTTCCACATCAAGACCACCGAAGGGCAACACTATCGGCGTTATGTCCTGCAGCAGCATGCCCAAGCTGCGCAATCCATGACAGCAATTGCGGATCTGATCGCGCATGCTCCTTCCGGAGTTAATGATGGAAAAGGCTTCGTCTTTGTCAGCCACACGGGCGAAGTGTATCCCAGCGGCTTCTTGCCGCTTTCAGCCGGGAATATCCTCTGGGAGCCGTTGGCCGACATCTACCGCAACAGCCCTTTGTTCCTGTCGCTTCGCGACGTCTCGCAACTAAAGGGCAAGTGCGGACGTTGTGAGTTCCAAGACGTGTGCGGGGGCTCGCGGGCCCGCGCTTTTGCACTTACCGGGGATGCACTGGCGGAAGAGCCCTGCTGCAGCTACATCCCGGTCACGCAGGGCGATCTGGGTTGAAGTGAGATTCTGACAATAGATGGCCTAGCTCTTACTTACCACAAACTTCGCCTCTAGTCTCTCGTACACTTCCTCCGCACGGCGCAACGCTTCCTGCACGTTGTCGCAGATATTCTCCCGGCCGACTACTTCGGAGAATTCCCCTTGATGGATCAACTGCGCGGGCTGCTCCCGGGCGCCGCAGAGGATCAAGGTGCGTTTGCTGGCGTGCAGGGTCTTGGCGACTTCTTTTTTGTCGGTGGCTCCGAACAGGAAGGGGCCGTGGATGCGGAAGATGGTGGCGTAGTAGGGAATGTCTTTGTCTTGCAGTATGTGCACGCGTCCGTCTTCGACGTACTCGTCGGTCACTTGCGAGACGGTGGTGGTGGCGGCGACGCGGCTGATGAAGAGCAGCGCGGCCAAGATCATGCCGGCTTCGACGGCCACCGTAAGATCGGCGAAAACAGTAAGGGCGAAAGTGACGAGCCAGATGCTGATGTCGGTCTTGGTCAGTTTCAGCAGTTGCGGAATCTCGCGCCACTCGCCCATGTTGTAGGCCACGATCATCAGGATTCCGGCGAGAGCGGCCATGGGAACGTAGCTGACCAGCGGCGCGGCAAAGAGCAGAATGCAGAGCAGGGTGAGCGCGTGGATCATGCCCGCGACCGGAGACTGCGCACCCGAGCGGATGTTGGTAGCGGTGCGGGCGATGGCGCCGGTGGCCGGTAGGCCTCCGAACATGGGGGAGAAGATGTTGGCCACGCCCTGGCCGATCAACTCGACGTTGGGATTGTGGCGGTCGTTGCTCATGCGGTCGGAGACCACGGCGGACATGAGCGATTCGATCGCGCCTAGCATAGCCACGGTGAAAGCGGGTCCAAGCAGGCCGTGAATCAGATCGCTGCGAAACCGGGGAATTTGCAGATGCGGCAAACCGCTGGGAATCCCGCCGAAACGCGTGCCGATGGTTTCTACGGGCAGCTTGAAGAAGTACACGGCCAGCGTTCCTAACAACAATGCGACGATCGGTCCGGGAATGCGGGGTGAGAGGCTGCGGCAGATAATCAAGGTCAGCAGCGTGCACGCGGCGAGCGCGGTAGCCTCGAGCGAGAGCGTGTGGAAGTTCGCGGTCAGGGCTTCCATGCGCAGCCAGAAGACGCCGGGGACTTTTTCAAGATGCAGTCCGAAAAAGTCTTTGACTTGCGTGCTGGCGATGAGCACGGCAATGCCGTTGGTGAATCCGATGACGACGGGACGCGGGATGAATTTGACGCCGGTGCCCAGACCGGTGGCGCCCATGATCACCAGCAGAATTCCCGCCATTACAGTACACAGGAATAGGCCATCAACACCGTGGACCGCGACGATACCGGCGACGACAACGACGAATGCGCCGGTCGGTCCTCCGATTTGCGTTTTGGATCCGCCCAGGGCCGAGATCAGAAAGCCAGTGACGATGGCACAGTAAATTCCGGCTTGAGGCGTGAGTCCGGAGGCGATGGAGAAGGCCATTGCGAGGGGCAGTGCCACCAAGCCAACGGTGACTCCAGCGATCAGGTCGAGCAGAAATTTGTGGCGATTGTAGTCGCGCAGGCAGAGGACAGACTTCGGAAGCCAGCGGTCTACTAAGAAAATAACAGGCATCTTAACATTATGGCAGCGGTCAGTTGAACTCGGTAGAGGAGTATGCGAAAGGGGAATAACGAAGGACATGGCCCGACCGTAGGACTGTCGTCGAGAGATACGTTGAGAGATCAGTGATCACACAAACCGAGGCGATGGCAAGACGAACCTTGAGATGGTTTGTCGCTGGTGTTCGCCGCTAGGCTGCGGGCTGAACCTAGCTATAGCTAAGCTAGGAGTTACCGTTGCGCCCTCGGTCGCTTCACCTGCCGATAGCGTAGTGCATGTCAGTGGCCCATGGATGTTGTAGCCGTTTGCACGAGACTCCAGCACTCGCGGGCGATCATCCAGTCTTCCTGTGCGTGAATAACTAAAATGTGCACAGTCGTATCTGGAGCAGAGATATCCTCGTCCAAAGGCGATTGTGCGTTCTTCCCCTGGTCGAGCCTCAAGTCAAGAAATGCAAAATTGTCACACACCGCAGCGCGAACTTCGGGTGAGTTCTCGCCGACTCCTGCGGTAAAGACGAGAGCATCAAGTCCGCCCAGCACCGCAATCATGGCACCGATTCCCGATCGCAGGCGATGAACATAAATGTCAAGCGCCAGTTTTGCGCGTTCATGGCCATTCTTACTCGCCGCAAGAATTTTCCGCATGTCGCTGGAAATTCCCGATATCCCGAGTAGGCCCGCTTTCTCATTGAGGACCTCGTCAAGTTGCTGGCCGGAGAGCTGTCTCTGTCGCACCAAGTAGGTAAGAATGCCAGGATCCACGGAACCCGACCGGGTGCCCATCATGAGACCCTCCAGAGGGGTAAAACCCATTGTTGTATCCACGCTTCGACCCTCGAGAACCGCCGCTAAGGAGCAGCCATTTCCCAAGTGGCAAGTCACGAGTTTCAAGGAATTCAGGTTCTTGCCTAGCAATCGTGCGGCACGCTGGGCGCAATATTGATGATTGATCCCGTGGAATCCGTAGCGGCGAATTCCTTGCTCGAGCCAATGGTACGGACCTGGGTAGGTAGCCGCCGACAAAGGCATCGTGCGATGAAAGCCGGTGTCAAAGACCGCGATCTGCGGCACTGCGCCTAGCTTTTTCGCGACGATCTCCATTCCTTCCAGTTCGGCGCGATTGTGGAGCGGCGCAAAAACGGAAACGCTTTCGATCGCCGATTTGACCTCAGCGGTGACGATCGAGGGCTCGAAATGTTGCGCGCCGCCGTGGACAACCCGGTGTCCCACAACATTGATAGCGGAAGGGCCGGAAATCGCTTGCGTCTCGCCGCTCCACAACGTGTGGAGCAGGCGCTCGATCGCTTCCCCACGAGAGGCCACCGATGTCTGGTCTTTCCGGTAAACTCCGCGGGAGTTCCTTATCGAGCATTCAGCGGTGTTGCCCGCCCACTCGATCTTACCCTCCCAAATGCAACCCGCTGGATCATCTGGGAGCGTATCCCCAATTTCGTAGAGACAGCTCTTCTGGCTGCTGGAACCGGAGTTGAGAACGAGCACATTCATCAGTAAGGCCAAGTCCAGTCGCGGATTTCGGGCATGTCATCTCCATGCTCATGAATGTACTGCTTATGCTCAACCAGTTTGTTGCGCAGCAATTGTTTGAAGTGGCCTCCGACGCCTTGCAGTCTGGGAACACGGTCCACCACATCTCCCGCCAAGTGGAAGCGATCAAGATCGTTCAGGACCGTCATGTCGAACGGCGAACATGGAGTCGAAATCGAGATCGGAAAGACCGTGCGGATGCTCGGTCGATGGTTGAATGGTCATCAGATCGACGACATTCACCACGCGAATCCTGATGTCAGGGAAATGCTGCCGCAAAAGATCGACCGCCGCCAATGTTTCGAGCGTGGGGACGTCGCCCGCACAGATCATCACCGCATCGGGTTCAGCCCCGTTGTCGGTACTTGCCCACTCCCAAATGCCGATCCCAGTTGTGCAATGTTTGATGGCCGAATCTATGTTGAGCCACTGCAATGCGGGCTGCTTGCCGGCGACGATCACATTGACATAATGTCGGCTCCGCAGACAGTGATCTGCGACCGAAAGCAGGCAATTGGCGTCAGGTGGCAAATAAACGCGAACAATATCAGCCTTCTTATTCACGACATGGTCGATAAAGCCGGGGTCCTGATGAGTGAACCCGTTGTGATCCTGCCGCCATACGTGAGAAGTCAACAAGTAATTGAGCGATGCGATCGGGCGCCGCCACTCAATCTTGCGGGTGACCTTCAGCCACTTGGCGTGCTGGTTGAACATTGAATCAATAATGTGGATGAAGGCTTCGTAGCAGGAGAAGAAGCCATGTCGCCCGGTGAGCAAATAGCCTTCCAGCCATCCTTGACACATGTGCTCACTGAGCATCTCCAGCACACGGCCCTGATGCGAGAGATGTTCGTCGACCGGAAGCGTCGGTTCCATCCATTGCTTGTCGGTAACCTCATAGAGAGCCTCCAAGCGGTTCGAGGCCGTTTCATCCGGGCCGAAAACGCGGAAGTTCTTTGAGTCCGCATTCAGCTTCATCACGTCGCGCAACAATTTGCCCAGCACGCGCGTGGCTTCTGCGTTTTCTGTACCAGGCTTGGAAACGCTGACTGCATAGTTACGAAAGTCCGGCATCACCAAGTCGCGCAATAACAAGCCGCCGTTGGCGTGCGGATTCGCTCCCATCCTTCGATCGCCCTTGGGAGCCAATTCGGCGAGTTCCGAAATCACCTTTCCATTCTCGTCAAACAATTCCTCCGGCCGATAACTTCTCATCCAGTCTTCGAGGATCTTCACGTGTTCCGGTTTCGACTGCAGATCAGCCACCGGCACTTGATGCGCGCGCCAAGTGCCCTCTACAGGCTTTCCGTCGACCGTTTTCGGTCCCGTCCAACCCTTCGGACTGCGCAAGATCACCATTGGCCAGGTTGGCAGGCCCAAATCGCCGCCATTCCGAGCGTTGTCTTGAATCGATCGAATTTCGTTCACTATGGTGTCCAAAGTTCCGGCCATGAGTTGATGCATCGCTTCTGGCTCATGTCCCTCGACAAAATAGGGCTTCCAGCCGTAACCGGTGAAGAGATGAGTAAGCTCCTCGTCATTCATCCGGCCAAGCACAGTCGGATTTGCGATCTTGTACCCGTTGAGATGCAGGATGGGCAACACGGCACCGTCACGTGTCGGATTGAGAAACTTGTTGCAATGCCAGCTTGTTGCCAGCGGTCCGGTTTCCGCCTCACCGTCTCCCACCACGCAGCACGCGAGCAAGTCTGGGTTGTCGAACACCGCGCCGCAAGCGTGCATGATCGAATAACCCAGTTCTCCACCTTCGTGGATGGAGCCAGGGGTCTCGGGCGCCGCGTGGCTCGGAATTCCTCCGGGGAAGGAGAACTGTTTGAACAGTCTTTGTATGCCCTCTTCATCTTGAGGGATGTTCGGATAAAACTCGCTCTAGCTGCCCTCCAACTACGTATTCGCAACCATTCCCGAGCCGCCCTGGCCGAGGCCAG
>QIAP01000028.1 GCA_003225075.1 Acidobacteriota bacterium
ACAGACGCATGCATCTCCGCTTTCACCCGCTCCTGCAGGATCAGCTTGCCCTTCTCTATGATCTCGGCGTGGATGTGCGAGCGCAGATCCCGCGTTACCGGGTCAACGGCCTGGTACTCCTCTTCAATCCCAATGGTGAATGTCGGATTCATGAATACCACTGTGCATTCCGTGCGGAGCCGCCGCCAGTCTGCGACGGCAGCCGACCTTGTGGGACGGTCTAGTATAACGTGGAGACAGCCACCGTCGGCTGGTTGCTACGCTCGCGCTCTCTTCCGGACGGCAGGCTTCGTAACCGCGCTCTCGACCGCCGCCGGCCCCGCCAAAAATGCCCCCCAGCGCAGCTCCTTCGCCGGATTCTCCTCGCTAAGCGCTTTTTTTACCGCCATCTCGGCTACTGCATTTACCACCCAATCAAAATTTTCCCGTCCCACCGAATTCACGTCCGCATCCGGCGCCGGATTCAAAAAGTCGATAGCGTACGGAATCCCGTCCTGCACCGCAAACTCCACCGTGTTCAGGTCGTACCCCAGCACGCGGCACAAGGTAAGCGCATCCTTAACAATCCGCTCCCCAAGCTTTGCCGACGCCGCCGGGTTACCTTTCACATAACGCTCGTGAAATGGAGCCTTGGGGTCGTAACGCATGACGTGGACTTTCTCCTGTCCGATCACATAACAGCGAAAATATTCCTCAAATTCCACGCCCCGCTGCAAGGTCATGCACAAATCGCCAGTCTGGTTGTAACGATGGAAAAATTCCTCCGGCGAGTGCACCTTGTATACATGTTTCCATCCCCCACCCGAATACGGTTTGAGAAAGGCCGGAAAGCCGACGTACTCAAAGATGTCTTCCCAGTTCAGCGGAAACACCAGATTTCGCATCGATTGATCAGTAGTCCCCGGCGGATGCTGGTTGTGCGGCAGCAAAACCGTCGGCGGAATCGCCACTCCTATCTTGCTGGCCAGCGCGTAATTAAAAAACTTGTCATCTGCACTCCACCAGAATGGATTGTTAACCACGATGGCCCCGCTCAGCACGGCATTTTTCAAATACGCCCGATAAAACGGAATATCCTGCGAGATGCGGTCAATGATCACGCGATATCCGCTGGGCTCCGCCATCTTTACTCCGCCCAGCTTCACGAACTCAGCCTGCACCCCATCAACCTTCATGCCGTTGATGTGGTCCACCAGAGCAGATGGAAAGGTATTCTCCATCCCAAAAATAATCCCGATCTTCTTCATAGGGCCTCTTTTTACCACCTGCCACCCTGAGTCGCGTCCCTGCCGCAGCGCAATGGCGTTCCGCGCGAAACGCCGCAGGGCGCATCAATCGCGTGAGATGCGCATCCTTATTCAGCTTTAGCCAAAGTATTTTACCGCCATCCTCTGCCACCACGGCCAGTCATGCTGCATATGATCGCCCCAAATATCCAACCAGTGTCCGACTCCCTTGCTATCCAGCATGTGCCCCAGCTTCACGTTGTGGTCTAGGCAGATGTCCCATTCGCCAGTCGCCAACACGATCTTCATCTTCCGGTAGCGGCTGAGAAACCAGTCATCATTCATGTTTGGCAAATAATCGGGCGGACAATTGAAATAACAGTCATCGTCGTAGTACCCATCCAGAAACTGGTGGATATCGAACGCCCCGCTCATGCTCACGCAAGCCGTTACCACATCCGGATGCTTGAACGAAAAATTGACCGCATGATATCCGCCGAAACTGCAACCGGTGACGCCCAGTTGCCCGGCCTGATTCTTCCAGCGAACCAACGGCAGCAGTTCATGCAGGATGTATCGTTCATACTGCAAATGCCGCAGTACGCGCACCCGCGGATGCACTCCCTTGTTGTACCAACTCTCGCTATCCACTGAATCTGGACAGAACACCTGCAACTCGCCGCGCTCGATCTTCGGTGCAAGCGCCCCAATCATGCCACGATCTTCATACTCGAAAAACCTGCCCTGCGACGTGGGAAAGACCAGCAAAGCAGCGCCGCCATGCCCAAACACCAGCGTCTCCATCTGGCGGTGCAGTTCTTGGCTGTAAGCCTTGTGATATTCGCGATTCAAGATTTAGCGATCCGCCAGCAATCCGTGGCGCGGAGTATCTTACCCGACCCTCGCGAATCTTGGATAGGAGACTAGAAGCTCATAGATGGCGCGGACGGTGGTGTTCGTGGAATAACGGGTGAGAAGGCCGTTTACCACAATAATTCCGCGAAGAAACTTAGTTTGCTGGCCTGACGATTAAAATGCTCGCGTGCAGATGAAGCTCACATTCCGCCATTTTTTGCGCAGCAGCCGGCGGTTCGTGTTTGAAAACATCATGGACCTGGAACACGTGTGTATAGTGCACCGCCGATGGTTCCAAAACTTGCGAGTACGCGTCCAGCGACCCGACTACGTAGAGTACCGCCTCACTGGCTTGTTCTATGGATTACGGCAGCAGGTGCTGGCTCGTGGCGGCCCCGTCGGGCCGGACCATTATTGGTATGAATTCATCACAGCTGTTGCGCGGATGCGCGTTGACGGAACACTGGACGGTGAAGATGGAAATCTGACGCAGACCGAGATCATTACATTCGAGTTTGCCGCGGTGCTAGCACCCATTATGTGGTTGCTGCGGCCGTTGTTCGTACATCAAAAGCGTGACATCCTTGCAGCGGATACGGCGTTGCTCGAACGAGAATACGTACTTGATCAGTCGGGATTTCAGAGAAACGAATCGCGCACCCCGCGCGTGATCATATATGGCGGCAACGGGTTCTTCGGTCGCATTGTTGTCGAGGAGTTGCTGAGGCACACGACCGCGCGGATTGAAATTGCTTCGCGCACGGCCCATAAAGTGAAATATCCCGGTTTTGAAAGCCGGTTGCAGTTCATCGAATCTGATCTGCAAGACCTGGGATCAGTCCAGCGTGTAATCGCTGGGGGTGACTTGGTGATAGTCACGGCGGGCCCATTTCAGGGTATGCCCGTGACCGCGCTGCAAGCGTGTATTGCTGAGGGCGTACCCTACATCGACGTAGCCGATGATCGCGATTTCGTGTGCCGCGCATACGCCCTGGCCGAATCAAAAACCATCCCGAACGGCATGGTCGTGCTAATCGGCTGCTCAGTCGTGCCAGGACTTACCTCACTGCTGACGCGGTTTGCGCAAGCTACAGTGCCACGAATCCTTCAAGCGAAAATATGTATTTCCCCCGGCACGAAGCATCCCAGAGGGCCGGGATCTTTCGCCTGTTTGCTTTCCACGGTCGGAAAACAGTTCACAGCGCCAGCTGGCGGCAAAGAGACGTCTGTCGTTGGATGGACGAAACCCGAGCGGGTCAGCTTTCCAGCACCTATGGGTGACCGCACCTGCTACCGGGTGGTGGATATCGCCGACCATTTCATTCAGCCCCGGTATTTCGGAACGGAGACTGTGGAGTTCAGGATCGGATCAGAGTTAAGGGCACTTAACATGATGCTGTCGGCGGTGCGGCGTATAAGGCAAGCTCTCAAAATTCCCGTAGGCTGGTTGATTCCTATAGGTCGCACGCTCATCCACGTTGCCGCGCCCTTCGGCTCAAGTGCCGGGGGTTTGATGGTAGAGATTACCGGGTACGCAGGCGAGGAACGCCGCAGCGAGACCTGGTGCGTGTTCTCCCCTGACGGTGGTGAGCGGATTCCCTCGATTCCGGCAGCAATCGCCGCAAACATGGTCCTACAAAAAGCAATCAGAGGAACTGGAATAGTATCCCTGCCGGACTGGATTACGCGGGATCAACTGGTTGCGGAGCTCGCAGCGAGGGGTATTCGAGTAGCAGTCCGCTCAGGTGCCGGAGAGTGGCGTACTGTTGGCGAGGGGACAAAACGTTGAGAAATCCCCATTGCTCGAGGGGCGAATTGTGGCCTGATGCCGCCAGCATCAGGGTTAATACGAATTCCTTGGCCTCAATGATGTCTGAAACGTATGAAGACGTATACGCACAGCGCCACGAAGGAGAAGCCTAACGTGGAAACCAGGAGCGTTGGAATCCAGAACAAAAATGCTCTCAGCAAATTACTTTGAAGTCGACTGGCTCTAAAAAACAATGCAAAGAACAGAATCGCGAGAAGCCAGAAAAGAGGCGAGAACAGACTTTCCAGGACTCCGCCCGCGATAGCAGCCAGTCCGGTTGCCTTCTGCTCACTCATGCCCCTAAAAATTGACCAAGGACCGGGGACAAACTCCGCCAGGAATATCGCGGCTACTCCGCTAAGGATGCCCTTGACATATTCCATAGCTATCGCTCGGCCCGCGGATTATATATACCAGACAGTCGCGCAGGGGCCGTGCGATTCAGTGTTGCAATCTCCCTCCCCAGCAATAAGGTCGTGAGTCTAAGAGGCCTGTTTAGATAAGTTTAATGCTATTGAATTGCCTTCGGAGCAGCCCTACGTATACGCCAAAGGACACGGTAGAAACCAAGATCGAGAAGGCAAAGAGCAAGCCTGTCTCCCGGAGGGGTGCAAAATGAATGCGACCGTGGCCAAGTAATATAAGAATTATGAGCAGAGCAGGTGGTCCGAGCTCCCACAGTGATTGCGAGCGGCCAAGGCCAACCTATGACCCAGCGCACAGGAAGAAACAGCGCCACAGGCACCCCGACAAACAGCCAGCCTACAAGTGAGAAAATCGCGTAGAGAGTGAACACGTCAAGCGTTCCTGCGATCTGGTCCTTAGGTGCGCCTTGCAGTATATATAGAAGCAGCATAGCGTCACCCACAAGAAGACCAACAAAAGCATAAGCCAGCCGCTTTAAACTGCCAGTCATCGGAACAGTATAGCCGTGCAGATAACTACGCAACATCCCTAAACAACGTCCGGGTCCCCAACACCTCATTGCCACATCACAGATCGACAGCTGTTAGCTTGACCGGCCCCGAACCCAATAAGCGAAAAAACCCCTGCCCTTGGCGTACCATCTTAGACACAACTCCCGGCGGATGGTACCAATGAACCCGGCAAAATTATTCGCAATTCCTCAAACCACCACCCTCAGTGAAGACGACGTCCGCCGCACTCTCGATCCTGCGCGCGTTATCTTCGCCATCGAAGACGCTTTCCGCCGTCGCTATCCCACGACCTTGATGCCGGTGCGCACCCAGATGCGCCTGGCCAATGGAGTATTTCTCATCATGCCCTGTTACGACCCTGAAGGCGGAGGCCTCGGCATGAAGCTGGTCATGGTCTCGGAAAATCCGGCCAATCCCGATGAAAAGCTCCACGCCACCTACCTGCTTCTCGATCCCGAAACCGGTCAGCCAACTCTCACCATCGCCGCCAGATATCTCACCGAAATCCGCACCGCAGCCGCTTCCGCCGTCGCTACCAAATTCCTCGCCCGTGAGGACGTAAAGGTCCTCGGCATCTTCGGCACCGGCCGCCAGGCTCGCGCTCATTTAGAAGTATTGCGCCTGGTTAGAAATTTCGATCACTTCCTGATTTCCGGATTGGACCCGGGCCGCAGCCGTGAATTTGCCCAGCAGATGGCAAACGAGCTCGGCGTAAAAGTCGAATCCGTTTATTCTCGCGCCTGTGCCGCCGAATCCGACGTGCTCTGCACCTGCACCACCTCCAACACGCCTCTTTTCGATGGCGACCTGCTTCGTCCCGGCACTCACATCAATGCCATCGGATCATTTCAGCCGCACACTCGCGAGGTGGATGACACCACCGTGCAACGCTCCCGAATTGTCGTTGACACTTACGAAGGCGCTCTCGCCGAAGCCGGTGAGCTGCTGATCCCCATTAGCAAGGGCCTGATCACCCGCAATTACATCGTTGCCGATTTGCACCAGTTGGTAAGCGGCAAGAAGCCAGGACGAACCAATCCCACCCAAATCACCCTGTTCAAAAGCGTCGGCTGCGCCCTGGAAGACCTGGCAACCGCCGAATTGCTAGTCACCTGACTCGGCGGCTCAAAATCGTCGTGCCTGCGTTAACCCAGCTTGAGAATCAGTTTAATTATTGTCATTCCGAACCGGCGTCAGCCGCTGAGGAATCTGCTTCTTGGATCTCCTCAACCCTCTCACTCCGCCGCCTTCGCCAAATGCGCTGCAATCATCTGCCAGCCTTGCGGCCGCTTCTGAAACACCGTCGTCACTCGCAGGCTGCCGGGCTGTTTGGGATCATCATTGACGACATCCCCAATCAGCACCGCCGTGTCTCCATACACGCGAACCGTACTCTCGTGCAGTGACGATTTCGGCATGCGGTTGCTGCTCGCGCCTTCCGGAGGAACAATGTCAGTCTTCGTCAATACGTTTGGACCGAAAGCCGTGCCAATGAAATCATCAGCCACAATCCGCCGCAGCGCCGGTAAATCATCACTCGCTTCCGCCGCCAGCCACGCCCGCTCCGTCTGCACGATTTGATCTTCCACGTTGCCACTTGAAGGATTTGGTTTTGCCATCAGAGCCAGCGCGCAAAAAACCAACGCCACGCCGAAAACAGCCATCACACGTTTCATAAAGAACTCCTCTGAAAAAGATTTATCCGCTCGGGATTTATTAGCATAGACACCACGCTCACTCTCAGAGTTCCCATTAGAATTAGCCATGCGCGCGATGTTGCTGGAACGGCCGCGGCCCGCCGAAGAATCCCCACTACGCTTGGCAGAAATTCCGCCGCCTGCTCCCGGCCCCGGCGAAGTGCGTGTCCGCGTGCACTGCTGCGCTGTCTGTCACACCGATCTGCACATCGTGGAGGGCGACCTGCCGTTACCCAGGCTTCCGGTGATTCCCGGCCACCAAATCGTCGGCGTAATCGATGCGGTCGGCAAGGAAGTTCACAAGCTGAAAGCAGGCGATCGCGTCGGCGTCCCCTGGCTCTACCACACCTGCGGACAGTGCGACTATTGCCGCCGCGGCTTCGAGAACCTCTGCGACTTCGCCGAGTTCACTGGATACCACGCCAATGGCGGCTACGCCGAAGCCATGCTGGTCAGCGAGTCCTACGCGTACGCGCTCCTGCCAACTTTTTCCGACGAAAATGCCGCCCCGCTTCTCTGCGCCGGAATCATCGGCTACCGTTCTTATCGCTTGAGCGGCGCGCATCGCGGTCTGCGGCTCGGTCTTTACGGCTTCGGAGCTTCCGCCCATCTCGTCCTCCAACTCGCCCGTCACGAAGGATGCGAGGTCTACATCTTCACTCGCACGCCCGCTCACCGTGAACTCGCCAAGAAATTAGGCGCCGCATGGGTTGGCGCCGCGGAAGACACCCCGCCCAGTGAACTCGACGCTGCGATTATTTTTGCCCCCGCCGGTTCTCTCGTCCCGTACGCTCTTCGCGTCCTGCGCAAAGGCGGCACTCTCGCGCTCGCCGGCATCACCATGACTCCGATCCCGCAGCTCGACTACTCGTTGCTCTACCACGAACGCATCATCCGCAGCGTCGCCAACAGTACCAGACAAGACTGCCGCGAATTCCTCGACCTCGCCGCCCAAATGACGACCGCCAAAATTCCTCTCCACACCGAAATCCAACTCTTCCACCTCGACCAGGCCAATGAAGCGCTGCAAGCCCTAAAGAAAAGTCAAATCAAAGCCGCCGCCGTCCTGCGGATCTCCGAAGCAATGTAGGCGCGGGCGTCTCGCCCGTGCCGTGCCCGCAGGGCACGCCCTCTGCACTTTCTCCCCGCACTTGTTATCATCGGCAGCAGTGCTTTGGCAGGAAATAACATGACCCTGATCTCCCCCGACTGGCCGCCGCTCCCGTTCCCCGACTGGGAGAACACCTGCGACACTCTCCACATGTGGACGCAAATCGTCGGCAAGACGCGCATGGCTCTCACCCCGCTCGAGAATCATTGGTGGAACGTAACTCTCTACGTCACTCCGCGCGGCCTGACCACCTCACCCATTCCCTATCGCCACCAAACTTTCGACGCAGAATTCGACTTCCTCGCCCACCAGCTCGCCCTCCGCACCAGCGAGGGCAGGGAAAGCATCATTCCGCTTTATCCGCGCTCGGTTGCGGATTTTTACGCCGAATACATGGCGTGCCTGCGTTCGCTCGAAATCGAAGTCAGCATCCATTCCACCCCGGTCGAGTTCGACGACACCACTCCCTTCGATCAGGACCAGCACCACGCCTCCTACGACGCGAAATCCATCGAGCGCTTCCGTCGCGTCCTCGTCAACTCCGACCGCATTTTCAAAAACTTTCGCTCCCGCTTCATCGGCAAATGCAGTCCCGTGCATTTTTTCTGGGGCTCGTTCGATCTGGCGGTCACCCGTTTTTCCGGACGCCCCGCTCCGCTACCCCCCGACGCCGATCCCCTAACCCGCGAGGCCTACTCCCACGAGGTCATCAGTTGCGGCTTTTGGCCGGGCGATCGCAAATTTCCGCGTCCGGCTTTTTATTCCTACACCAAGCTCGCCCCCGCCGGTCTCGACACCGCGCCCGCCAGCCGAGACTATTGGAATAAACAATTAGAAGAATTCATTCTCCCCTATGACGACGCCCGCACCGCCCCCTCGCCCGACCAGACAATCCTCGACTTCTGCCAACGCACTTACGAATCCGGCGCCACCCTCGCAAACTGGGACCGCAAATCGCTAGAACGCGCCCCATAATCCTCGACGCACTATGCGCAGACCAAAGATGCAGGTCGCCCGTGTGGCGCGGGCGCCTCGCCCGCGGACTTTGGTTGGCGAAGCAGTACCTCCGCATCTCTGATGAATCGCGGGGTGCCCCGTCCTCGTCCCTCCAGGTTTTAGGACAGACAGGGCAGGGGATGTTCACGGCATCACGTTCTAAAATCCTACCAATATAGGCGCTGGCGTTCCCACCCGTGCCCTGAGTTAACGCCCTGAAATTATTTGACCGCGCAGGAAGTACCACGAAGAGCTTCGCCTACTCTTTCACCAGCCAGGCTAAAGCCTCTTCGCGGTTTTCGAAAGTTGGGAATTCGCGACGGGAAAAGTTCTTCAGATTTTCTCGGAAAAGCCCGGGGAACTTATCGGCCCCGGTCCACGCCGTTCGCTTAATGAAAGGTTTATCGAATACTGCGCTTTCTTTCATCGTCCGCATGGCCTCCTCGTCAAACGATGCGCCGCTGAAATCCACCAGCAGCAACACCGAAGCCCGCGGTTGGACAGTGACATATTCGGGAACGGTCCGGCTGATTTCTTCCACTTGGCTTGGCGAACAGTTTGAGAAGTCAACGAGGAGAATCTGTTTGCCCTGGTGAGTAATGAATCGAATCCGTTCACGCATAGGAGAAGCTTTAGAGCCAGCACCGATAGGCATAAAGTCACACCCGCAAGATCGCGGCCATCGTCAGCAGAAGCTAATAGTAATGACGCATTGCGGCCAATCCTCAGCCGCCAAAGTATCGCGCCATGTCGGTTGCGCCATGCCGCCAGTCTCCCGGATTCCCATCAGCCCAACAAGTGACAATAGTAATGACCCCCAAAACGTTGTCGACCCGTTCTGGTCCGCTTTCCAGTTACAGCACCAGACACCCACACTGACATCGCCCCGCAATCGCCTGTCACGCGTGGCCCCGCCGCACGACCCGCACCAGCAGCCACCTGCCATTACGAAAGGCATCTTACGGCGATTACCCGACGCCACTAAGCTCCACCATAGGAAGAACCGCGCAGAGCTTCCACCTCTGCGGCGAAACGTAGCGACCACCCATGTCGTTCTCATGAAGCGAGAAGATACGCCATCGCGTCACACGTTAAGTGCTACCAGCTCGCGCATGAAGCAAATCGAGCGCCGGGAGTGGTGGCTATGGGTATTCGTCGTCATCATCACGCTCCTGCTCACCGGCGGCATCGCCTCCTTTGCTCTTCCTCTGCTGCGCGCTGAAACCGATAATTTTTACTGGATCCACATCCGCCAATCCGTCCGCGGATTGTTAGGACTGGTGTTGCTCTTCGATATCTACTCGCTTTACCAGCGCTATCAAATCCATTCTGTCCGCCGTCAATTGATGGCGCGTGACGAGCTGTTTCGCGTGATCACCGAAAACGCCGCCGACATGATCGCGGTCGTCGACGAGAACGGCAACAGGATTTACAACAGTCCCGCCTACCAAAAAGTGCTTGGATATTCCCCCGAAGAACTGCAGCGGACCTCTGGACTCGACCAGATCCACCCTGACGATCGCGCTCGCGTCGCCCGCGCCGCTGAACAAGCCCGCAAGTCCGGCCAGGGCGACAGGATGGAATACCGAATGCGCCACAAGGACGGGACTTGGCGCTACCTCGAATCCACCGCCAGCGTGGTCCACGATGCCCGTGGCAAGTCAACCGACCTGGTGATTGTGAACCGCGATATCACCGACCGCAAGCGCGCCGAGGAACAACTTCAGCACAACGCTTTCCACGACGCCCTGACTGATCTCCCCAATCGCGCTCTTTTCCTCGACCGTCTGCGTCACGCCTTCAGCCGCGCCAAGCGTCGTCCCGAATACAAATTTGCCGTGCTGTTCGTGGACATCGATGACTTCAAAAAATTCAACGACAGCCTCGGCCACGCCGCCGGCGACGACCTGTTACTCGGAATCGCGCAACGCCTGGCAAGTTCTCTGCGCAAGGACGACACCCTTGCCCGACACCCTCGCGACGCCGCAAATCCCTCCGCCATCGACGACACCGTAGCCCGGCTCGGCGGAGACGAATTTACCGTCGTGATCGAAGACATTCACGACGCCAGCGACGCCATCCGCGTCGCCGCCAGAATTCAAAAAGTATTGGCCGCCACTCCCTTCCTGATCGGCGGACACGAAGTGTTCGCTTCCGCCAGCGTCGGAATTGCGCTGAGCACCAGCACCCACGAGAATGCGGAAGACCTGCTGCGCGACGCCGGTCTCGCCATGTACCGCGCCAAAGCTGCGGGAAAAGCTCGCTGTGAAGTTTTCGATACCGCCATGCACGCCAGCGCCGTCAAGCGCCTCGGCCTGGAAACCGAACTGCGCCGAGGGCTCGAGCGCGGCGAATTTCGCGTGCACTACCAACCGATCATCCGCCTCTCCGACAGCACCATCGCCGGCTTCGAAGCCCTGGTGCGCTGGGAGCGCCCAAACGCCGGCCTGGTTTCGCCCGCAGAATTTATCGTGGTCGCCGAGGAAAGTGGTCTGATCGTTCCCATGAATCGCTGGCTGCGCCTCGAGGCCTGCCGCACCCTGCAGCAATGGCAAACCCAATTTTCTTCCGATCCGCCATTGAGCTTGAGTCTCAACGTCACCGCCAAAGAACTTGCGTATCCCGCTTTAATAAGCGACATCGGCCTCGCGCTTGAGCAAACCGGCTTCGCGCCCTCCTGCTTGCAATTGGAAATTGTCGAAACCGTCGCCATGGGCGAAGGCGGACCATCCGACGACATTCTTCGCCAGGCCAAGGCTCTCGGCGTGCGCCTGAGCATCGACGATTTCGGCACCGGCTATTCCTCACTGAGCCGCTTGCGTCATTTCCCAATCGATACGCTGAAGATCGATCGCTCTTTCGTCTCCCACATCGATACCGACGCCGACAACCGCGCCATCGTTCGCACCATCGTCGCCCTGGCCCACAATTTCGGCCTGAAGGTAGTAGCCGAGGGAACCGAGACCGTAGCAGAAGTAAACGAACTCCTGGCCATCAACTGCGAATACGCGCAAGGCTACTTTTTCTCCCGTCCCGTAAACGAAGCCACCGCCACGCAGCTTCTGCGAACAATTCAACCCAGCAACACAATCACCGTTCGAACGGTTCTAAAAGATCCCACCGCAGGATTAGTCAGAACCCCGCGTTAATCCAGCAATACTCGACGTAGTGTGGTGGTGTGGCGGGGGCGCCTCGCCCGCGGGTTTGATCGTCCCAGCACAGAATCTCCGCAGCCCTTTGTCAGAAACCCGGCGCGAGCTCGCCAAAAATCTGCTTGGCTCGTGTGGCACGGATACTCCTGTCCGCGTGCTTTTCACGTTTACGACTCCGTTGCCAGCAACTAACTCCGACGCATCCCAAATGTCCCCAACCCAACCCGCGGTCATCCTGAGCGGAGCAGCGCGATTCGCGCGGTGGAGTCGAAGTTGAGCATTTGTGCGGCCTCTGAGCCGCGTGCCGAAATCCCGAGCGAAGCCGAGGGAGCAGGGAATTCTCTGTAGGGAACCGTGTGGCGCGGACACTCTTGTCCGCGTACTTTTGACGTTCACGAATCCGTCGGCAGTCACTGACCCGTACCCATTCCAAATGTCCCCGACCCACCCCACTGTCATCCTGAGCGTAGCAGGACGATTCGGTTTTCGAATCGCCCTGCGAAGCGAAGGATCTCTGTATTCCTTTCCCATCGCCACACAATTTTCCAGGCATCTCCAGTCCGAAATGTAGGCGCGAGCGTCCCCGCTCGTGCCCGCCTTGAGTGGGCAAGGCTTGTGCAGTGCCCTAAAGAAGAAGTGCCGTAAAACGACAAGGGCACGGATTCCAGCCGTGCCGTAAAGAGCCTTCAACGACCCTTCAGAGTTTCTGCCCTGTAGCCGTCTGGCCTGCGGCAAGAAAAGTTTTCGGATACTTCCCATCGCCGCAGAGTTTGAACGACCCAAAGTCCTTGTACCACGGCCCTTCGGGCACGTTCGGTTTGGATTCCATCCAGATGCGCAGCTGATTGAGGTCGCTGATGCTGATATTCCGGTCGCGCATGCGCTCGACCAGATGGTCACGAACCGCGGCCGGCAGCCGCGACCAGGTTTCAATCTGCGGCACTACTCACCAAACACGAAGCGGCCCAACTCGTCCCCCAGTCGCTTCACTTCTTTCGGATCATCCGTTCCACGAAAGCGTTCCGCGAGCTCGAAAAACTCCTTCTCTCTTTGTTTCTGAGCTTCGATTCCCAGCTCAATGAGCTCCACGAGAACGCGGTTATCGCTCAGCCGCCGCCGCTTCGCCATGCTCTCAACCTGCTTGGCCACCGGCTTGGGGAGCGTGACACTCCGGCGAACCCGCTTTGTTCCTGCCATAGCACCATTATACACCATTATGGTGCACTGATATTGTCAGTGGGTGCCCGTCCTTGCTTTCGTGAACACTTCTATTACACACTAGACTGTGTAATAATCTACACATGGCAACCAATCTCGCCCTAGACGACGCTCTGATCGAACAAGCCCGCCGGGCGGGCCGTCACAAGACAAAGAAAGAGGCGGTCACCGCCGCTCTGGCCGAATACGTCAAGCGCCGCAAGCAGCTTCGCATTCTGAAGGCTTTCGGCTCCGTTGAGTTCGATCCCAAATACAACTACAAAGCTGAGCGCCGCAGAAAGCGCTCCTGAGCATGCTGGTCTTGGTGGATACCCCCATCTGGTCGCTTGCCTTGCGCCGGCGAGATACAGACCTAAGCACTCGCGACCAGCGCCTGACAGCCTCGTTGCGCGAACTCATCCGCGACGCGCGCGCCCAGCTAGTGGGCCCAATCCGCCAGGAATTGCTTTCCGGCATTCGGCAAGAGGCAAGTTTCACAAAACTACGCGACCAGTTGCGGGCCTTCGACGAGCCCCGCCTGGACGTCGCCGACTACGAGGAAGCCGCTCGCATGAATAATCACTGCCGCTCACGAGGAGTAGCCGGATCGGCGGTCGATTTCTTGATTTGCGCCGCCGCCCTGCGCCGTAACTGGCAGATTTTCACCACCGACCGCGACTTTACCCGCTACGCCGCCCTATTGCACCTGGAGCTTTACACCGTCAGCTAACCGCCCGCACTCAATCCCAATCGCCACCCAGACTCTTGCACATATCGAATGGTACCGACTGTTTCGTCCCATCCTTCATGTACACAACTACATTCACCCGCGTAAGGCAACCCCAGCCGGTATAGCGGACCATGAATTTGCTTTCGGGATCGGTTGACTCCTGATGTTTATTTATGAAGGTGGGATGGTCAAAGTCGTAGGTTACCTTTTGAATCTTTCCTAGTAACTCAGGCGACCCATTCATGTAAATACTGAAGTCGTAAACTTTTTTACCTCCCGATGTGACGAGTCCGGGCTTAGGGTTAGCGGTAGCTTGGAACTGGAAAACCTCATTCTGAGGGGTGATTTGCGCGTATTTCAGGGACTTGACGCTGTCCCGCAAGTTATCCAGCTGAGTTTGAAGTGTGCCAACCTCCTTTTGAAGCCCTGCCTTTTTTGCGTGAAGATCAGCAATGTCATGCCTCAGTCGGTAGGAACCGTACGCCAGAGAGGCTAGAACGATGAGCAGCGCAAGAACGCTCAACAAAGCGGCGCGCCGCGACGCCTTGCCCAGGGCGTCGATTTGCAGATCATAGGTGCTCATTGTCCGCCTCCTGCTGAGGCTCCTTTTAGTCCCGGGGCGACCAACGAGAGCGCTTGATTCCACATGGCGAGGAGGCGCCCCGCCGAGTAAGTGATCAACCCCGAAGAACCAAACATCAGGCTCAGTTCCACCGTACCGGCCTCGCCCTTGATAATCAGCCGTGCCGCGCTGCTCAGTAACATGATGAGAGAAATTGTCGTTACGGCGAGATGGACCATGCGTTCCATGCGGAACAGCCGGGTCAGCCTCTCTACCGCGTCCATTCGTTGTTGCAGATCTTGGTCGGGCATGCCGGCCCCCTTGTGGGCGTGAAAATTTTGAAGGCCACCGTTCGGCTCGTGCAGGGAGGAAGGCCCTCATTTAAGTCCCACTCGCCGCCACGAGTCAAGCGGTTTATGCGAGAGTTGACCCCCGCTCCTCAATCACCAATCAAAAGTATACAACCGACAATGAATTCAATAGTTTACCCGCCATCCAATGCACCTTCCCCCCGCTAAACCCCAATTTTGCCCCGTTCAGCGGATTCCTCGTGTCCTAACCTCATCCCTTCAATAACATAGCCTCTGGAATTCCATCATGCGGAGACGCTAACCGGCGTTCCCAGGGTGAAGGTCAGTAAAACACGAAAATTTCCGGGTCTAAACCCAGGGAAATCGCGGCGAAGATCTATTCAGCCGCGGCTCCTTAAGTAAGTGGAAAGCGAGAGGACATGCACAAGCCTGTTAAGTATGTGGAGAAGGCAGTTACCATCGGCGCCAAGGGCGCATGGGCGATTTTCGACCGGCTCAACCGCATCAAGCCCAACCCGTCTCCCAAGCCCAAGTGGTCCGACAAGCCTCTGCTCAAGTCCTACGAGAAGACCAAGCCTCCACTAGGATGGCCGCGCACCACCGACTCTCTCTGCCCCCGGTGTGTGCCCGAAATCCGCCAGCAGATCCTCGATGGCAAGCTCCCGCATGAAGTCCTGTTGAATGAAAAAGTCGGCGAGATTAAAGCGCAGATCGTCGAGCGCGATGGCAGGATTCTCATGGTCAAGGACTGCCCAAAGCACGGGCACTTTGAAGATGTGATGTCCATCGACCCGGAATTCTCCGCTCACCTGGAAGAAGTCTTTCCCGGCCGCGACATCCGCGCCCACAACGACGAAAAGCTCCACAACCACGGCACCAGCACCGTGAAATATGGTCGCGGCTCCGTGTTGACCATTGACCTCACCAACCGCTGCAACATGATGTGCGATCCCTGCTTCATGGACGCCAACCAGGTCGGCTTCGTCCACGAACTTTCTTGGGACGACATCAAGACCATGCTCGACAATGCCATCACCATCAAGCCGCGGCGGCAGATGTCTGTGCAGTTCTCCGGGGGTGAGCCCACGCTCTCGCCCTACTTCCTGGACGCTGTCCGCTACGCCCGCAAAGTTGGATACAACTCTGTGCAGGCAGCAACTAACGGCATCGAGTTCGCCAAGAGCTTGGAGTTTGCCCAACAGGCAGCCGAGGCAGGCATGCGATATGCCTACCTGCAATTTGACGGTATCGGCAACGCCGCCAACGCCCACCGCAAAGTCGGCAACCTGTTCGATGTAAAACTAAAAGCCATCGAAAATCTGCATAAAGCCGGCGTCGAAATCGTGCCGGTCGTCACCATCGTAAACGGAATCAACAACGAACAAGTAGGACGCATCATCAAATTCGCGCTCGACAATCCGAAAACCATCGGCTTCCTGAGCTTCCAACCCGTAAGCTTCACCGGACGCGACGAAGCCGTAACCGACGAGCGCCGCACCGCGCAGCGCTATACATTGTCCCACCTCGCCCACGACGTAAAAAACCAAACCGGCCTAGGCGAGCCCTCGCGTGATTGGTTCCCCATCTCCTTCATGGGCACCTTCAGCGATTGGGCCGACCTGATGCACGTAAATGACAAAAACAACGACTGGGGCCAACTCTCCTGCGGCTGCCATCCGAATTGTGGGACGGGGATGGCGGTGATGATTGATAAGGAGACTAAGGAGGCGGTGCCCGTCACCGCATTTCTGCATGGGGACCAGTTGGCGAAGGATATCGCCAAGGTGAATGATGCAGCGCGAGGGAAGTTTCTTACGATTGTGGGGATGGCGTTGTGTTTGATGAAGAACTACGATCCGTTTCAATCGCCTACGCATTTTAAGTTGATGGACTTGCTTAAGAAGTTTGACAAGAACTTTAATGCTACCGGGAAGAATTATGGGAAGGTTGGTCCGGACCGTACGCTCGAGGATGTGGAGAAGCGGCGGAAGGATCGTTGGAACTTCTTGTTTATTGCCGGGATGTGGTTTCAGGATTTGTTTAACTACGACTTCCGGCGTACTGAGCAGTGCATTATTCCGTACGCTACGCAGGAAGGTGAGATTTCATTCTGTGCTTACAACACCGGCGTGGGGTGGCGCAACATCATCGAGAAGATGCATATGACGGCGACGCTCACCAAGTGGTATGAAGAGCACGGGCGTCACGAGATCTTTGCCGGGGGCAAGAAAGTGCAGATGGAGTCGACAGAGCATAACCTGGTGCTGCGGGACAACATCGTTACCCTGGAAGAGCAGCATGATCTGGACAAGCTGGGCATCGCC
>QIAP01000029.1 GCA_003225075.1 Acidobacteriota bacterium
CTCGTAATGGGACAAGGCATACTCCGGCTTGAGCTGGATGGCCTTCCTGAGGAACGGTTGCGCTTTGGCGTATTCATTTTCGCGCGCAAGGAGAATGCCGAGGTGGCAGTGGAAACGGGCGTTCTTCGGCTGTAAAGCGACCGCCCGGCGGAGGCATTTCTCCGCATCCTGCAGCTTGCCTTGATTAGCTAAGGCTATGGCCTCCAGGAAGAAAGCTCTTGCCGAATTTGGGTTGAGTTCGCGGGCCCGCGCCAGGTTCTGGCTTGCTTCCTCATAGCGCCGAATGAAATAAGAGCTGACACCGGCAAGGTAGTAAGGTTCATCCCAGTCGGGCGCAAGGGTGATTGCTTTTTGTGCCACCTGGAGTGCTGCATCCTGCTGCCCAGCGCGTTGCAAAAGGCGAGCCCGCAAGACCAGGATTTGAGGATTATCAGGCGCCAGCGCTAGCGCCAGCTCCGATTCCTGGTCTGCATCCGGGAAGCGGCCAGACAAATAATCGGCGCTGGCACGCAGGTAGTGATCATCCGCGGTACTGGGTGCCTTGATTACGTCCAACACCTCTTCCGGCTGTTGAGATTCGAGGTAGGCCGCCGCAAGATGACGACGGATTTCGGTGTCGTCAGGATGAAGAAGATTAGCCTTGCGAAAGTAAAGGACCGCATCCTGGGGCTTAGCATTCATAAAGAAGAGCTGGGCGATGGCGGCGATCCATTGAAAATCTGAGCCGAGATCTTTTGCAGAAGCTTGCGCCTCCGCCCGCGCTTCCGAGACCTGACCGGCTTCGAGTTCGGCACGAACGATGTTGAAGGCAACGTCTGGTCGCCGCGGATTCAGTGTTCTCGCGCGACGCAAGTGCGGGAGCGCGGTGGAAGGCTCACCAAGTTCCAAAAGCACGATGCCGAGGTCATATGCGGCGTCAGCTTGACGGACGTCCAACTTCACGGCGTGCTCAAGCTGAGCGCGCGCTTCTGGAAGCCTATGTTCCCGCAAGTACGCCAGAGCTAAGTTGTAGTGACCTGAGTAGGAGCGAGGCTGGAGGTTGAGGGCGTGTTTGTAATGTTCAATGGACTTTGCAGTGTCGCCACCCTGGAACTCGAGGAGCCCCAGCAAGAGGTATGCTTCCGCGAAATGCGAGTCCAGCTCGACGGCTAGCCTAATTTTTTCAAGGGCGGTAGCCGAATCCCCCGCGGTCAAGGCTTTTCGAGCGCTCGAGAAGTAAGAGCGAGCCATTGAGCGGCGGGGCGCTGGCTGCTGCGCGCTTACAGGATACGCAACCATTGCCATCTTCAGCGAGATGAATCCAATAATTGCCAGTAGCCGAGCTATCGAGCAACCTGGGGGCAACCAAAAACACCGGGGCCAAATGAATTTTTCACGCTGTGAAAAATCTCCGAATTCACAAACGCGCCTCATTAGCTGTAGATTATTACATTTACGGACCTTCGACGAGATTATCTTGACTTCATATGCTGTTCTGTAGTTTATGTTTCAGGTCTGACTTGAACTCATTGGCTTCTCCAACGAGCCCTGGAGGCGCTTTGTGAGCCACCCATTATACAAACGTCTGGTTTGCATTTCCGCCCTGCTTATATTGGGCGGCCAACTTCTGCAGGCGGAAGTGACCGCCGGCATCCTTGGTACAGTGCTTGACCCAACCGGCGCCACTGTTGCCAACGCGACCGTGATCCTGACGAATGCGAGTACAGGGCTTCAGCGCCGGATCCAGACTAACCCATCGGGCAGCTATGAGTTCCTCGCTGTCCCGGTGGGAGAGAATTATTCGGTCCGGGTCGAAGCCGCGGGATTCCAAGCTGCGGTTCAAACTGGCATCAAGCTCGAAATCAACCAGAAGTACAGGGCAGACTTCAAGCTTGTAGTCGGCGCCGCCACGGAGACCGTTGAGGTCTCTGGCGCTACCACCCAAGTAGATACCATCAATACCCAGCTCGGCGATGTCATCGGAGAGAAGAAGCTCACCAGCCTGCCGTTAAATGGCCGCAGCTACATTGATTTGCTCGGCTTGCAGGCAGGGGTTGTCCCGATTTCCTCCGAAGCTGCGATCAGTGACCGGCTTGTTTCTGGCAATTTGAATTCCGGCCAGGTGTCGGTCAACGGACAACGAGAGTCCGCCAATTCCTTCCTCGTGAACGGTGGTGACGTCGAAGAAAGCGTCGACAACGGGGCTTCCATCATTCCCACGCTCGACTCGATTGAGGAATTTCGCCTCCTCACCAACTCGTTCAATGCTGAGTACGGCCGTTTCTCCGGCGCCATTGTGAACGTCGTGACCAAATCTGGGACCAACGACATTCATGGCTCTGTTTACGAGTTTCTTCGTAATGAGAAGCTCGACGCACGCAGCTACTTCGATCCGGAGCGGGGCGTGTTCAAGCGTAACCAGTTCGGGGGAACCATCGGCACACCCGTTGTGAAAAACAAACTCTTCTTCTTTGGCGACTATCAGGGCACTCGCGAAATACGTGGGGTTTCGTCGGGCTTGATTAACGTACCTTCAGTGCTCGAGCGTGGTGGCGACTTCTCCGATCTCGCGACGACGCAGTTTTCCTCGTTTACTGACTCCAATGGAAACCCAACCGTAGTGCGTGGCGACAGTAGTCCCAGCAATTTCGCCGCTACATTAACGCAACGTTTGGGATACACGGTTTCACCTGGTGAGCAATACTGGTTCCAAGGCTGCACCACAACCAGCCAATGCGTGTTTCCGGGGGCAGCGGGTCCGTTTATCCCTCAAGCCGCCTGGTCTCCGGTTGCGGTGAAAACGCTGAAGTTTATTCCGATTCCGACCGGAACATCGGGAGGAACCCCCAACTTTTCCACCACGGCCGAGAAATCCAATCTGCGCGACGAGAAATTCGCAGTGAAGGGTGACTTGAATACGGCACATTTCGGCAACTGGTCCGCTTATTATCATTTCGACGATGCCAATTTCTTGAACCCCTATCCTGCGTTTACCTCGAACGTGCCGGGTTTTTCTGCGGTTACACTTTCGCGCGCGCAGCAAATCCAACTGAGCAACACCGCCATCCTGAATCCCAATACTGTCAACGAAGTGCGTCTTAACTACACCCGCTTCGCGTTCCTGAAGAACAAACCAGTGGGTGGGCTAGGCAAAATAACGGATTTGGGATATGTACAGGGCGGATTGGGGGTTATCCCGACGAATCCTAAATACGAAGGGGTTGCCCCCATTGGCCTGAACAATACGGGTGTGGCCTTCGGTCTTCCAGACGGAACTACCGGCCAGTACAACAATACCTACCAGATCACTGACAATTTTTCGAAGGTGATGGGGAAACATACCCTCAAGTTTGGCGGCGACGTTCGTTACATCCAAGTCAACGAACGAAACACCTACACTTCGAACGGCTGGTTCCAGTTTAGCGGAACGGAAACCGGGAACGATTTCGCAGATTTCTTGTTGGGGGCACCGGACCTCTTCAACCAAACCAGCCTCCAATTGCTGGATTCCCGCACCCGGTATTACGGTCTGTATGCTCAGGACACGTTCAAAGTTAGGTCCGACCTTACCGTCAACTACGGCCTGCGCTGGGACGTAAGCCAGCCCTTCTATGACACCAAAGACCGGATCCAGACGTTCGTGCCTGGCGTGCAGTCGAGGATTTACCCGGATTCGCCCACGGGCTTTGTTTTCCCCCGTGATCCGGGCGTGCCGCGTACGCTAGCGCCCACCCAATACAACCGGTTTGCTCCGCGCCTGGGGATAGCCTACTCGCCGGGAGCAACCGCGGGACTGGCAGCGAAAATCTTTGGCGGTCCGGGCAAGACCAGCATCCGCGTGGGAGGCGGACTGTACTATACCGCGATCGAAGACCTGACTCTCTTCAACGAGGTCGGCGATCCTCCCTTCGGATTGTTTTGGGTCAGTCCGGTTCCGGTTTACCTGGAGGAGCCCTATAAGCGTCGCATAGACCCCCCGGATCCGGTGGGAAACCGCTTTCCCTTTTCGATTCCGCCGCCGGGAGCCACGGGAATCTGGGCGCAATACCTGCCGATCGCATTTGCGCCCACCTACAAGCTCGACAATAAGCTTCCCTATGCCGAACACTTTAACTTTACGATTCAACGCGAGATCTCCCACACGGCTGTGCTCTCGGTTGGCTTTGTGGCGTCACGCGGCCGCCACCTGCTTTCCACGGTAGAGTCGAATCCAGGCGATCCCGCCAAATGCCTCCAAATTCGGGCCGCACTGGGTTCGGGCAACGGCTGCGGCCCTTTTGGCGAAGACACGATCTACGATCTAGGGGGCGGTAACTTTGCTTTTGGGACGCGGCCGTACTCGGTGACCTCGGGCCGCCAACTCGATAGGACGACTGGCACTGGTTCGCTCGATTTCCAGAACAACGCCTGGGAGGCTACGGCTGCGAACTCAAGCTACAACGCCCTGCAAGCCAGCCTGGAAAAGAAGATCGGAGATCTTCATTTCCTGGCCGCTTATACCTGGTCCAAATCCATAGATAACTCTTCGGGCTTCTTCGACCCCATCAACCCATTCAATCCAAGCTTAAGCCGGGCGCTCTCCACGTTCGATATAGCGCACAATTTTGTCATCAGCTATGCATACGACTTACCTTTCGCCAAGGCGGCCCACGGTGTCCGCGGCAAGGTGCTCTCCGGGTGGACGATTTCGGGGATCACACGCTTCACCACGGGTTTCCCGATCACACTCACCGAGAACGACGATAACTCCCTTTGCGGCTGTAGCGGCGCCGACGTGCCCAACTACACTGGCCAACCGATCCGCTTCCTTGACCCGCGAAAACCGGGAAACCAGCTCTTCGAAGTTGTCCGGGACGCTAACGGTGTCCCGGTTGCCCCATTTTTTCCGGAAGCCTTAGGCGTCACAGGAAACGCAAAGCGGCGCTTCTTCCATGGACCAGGAATTAATAACTGGGACCTCGCCCTACACAAGAACACCCGTATCGGCGAAAGGACTGGTCTGGAGTTTCGTGCAGAATTTTTCAACGCGTTCAATCATGCGCAGTTCACCAATCCTTCCGGCGAGATCAACTCCAGCAGCCTTGGCCAGATCACTGGCGCTCGTGATGGCCGGATTGGGCAATTGGCGCTGAAGTTGTCTTTTTAAACGGAGCGGCACGTGGTTGCCGAAGCTTACAGCTTCCGCCCCATGCCCTCAAGTCTTTCCTTGTCTGTACCACGAGCGACCTGTCCGAAAACCAGAGCGACGATGAACTCATTTGATTTACCGGTGAAAATTTGGGTCAACCGTGCGCGATGAGGCGTAAGTTTGCGCCAAACGGACGGGAAGCTAAACTGACCGGCTCATGTTCCTTCCGCGGAGAAAAGCTTACGACGTTTTGGTGATTGGTTCGGGCGCCAGTGGTGGCTGGGTGGCCAAAGAACTGGCTGAACGAACGCTTACTGTCGCCATGCTCGAGGCGGGACCGCCACGTGTTCCAACACGTGACTTCACCGAGCATGTCTGGCCCTACCAACTAAAATTCCGCGGTTTTGGCGACCAGCAGCAGTTATTACGGACCCAGCCCGTCCAGCGCTTGTGTTACGCATGCGACGAGTATAGTCATCAGTTCTTCGTGAACGACCTGGAGCACCCTTATACATTCCCAGCAGACAAACCATTCCTGTGGATTCGCGGCCGACAGGTTGGCGGGAAGACTTTCTGTTGGGCACGCGAAAGCTATCGGTACAGTGACAACGAGTTCAAAGCCGCCAGCCGCGACGGATACGGAGAGGATTGGCCGATCAGCTATAAGGAGTTGGAACCGTATTACGACCGGGTCGAAAGCTTTATCGGCGTCAGCGGTTCGCGTGAGGGCTTGGCTCAATTGCCCGACGGACAATTCCTGCCGCCAATGAATCTCTCTTGTGGCGGGCGGCTCGCAAAACAGCTGATCGAGCGCAAGTTCGGCTGGCGAGTAATGCCAGACCGAGTCGCCAACTTGACGGTGCCCCACCGCGGCCGCCCCGCATGCCATTATTGCGATCAGTGTCAGCGTGGTTGTTATACCGCTTCCTACTTCAATAGCCCGTCGGTCACGCTCCCGGCCGCCGCCCACACAGGAAAATTTACTCTAGTGAGCGATGCCATCGTCAGCCATTTGCTGATGCACCGGAGCGGGCGCGCGGAAGGCGTCCACTACATTGATCGTGTCACGGGCGAGCACCGGGAAGCCCATGCGCGGGTTGTAGTAGTGGCCGCTGGCGCGCTGGAATCCACACGCATTCTGCTCAATTCACAATCATCGTCTAATCCGCAAGGAGTGGGCAATTCGGCGGGTGTGCTCGGCCGATACCTAATGGACCACTTCACCATCGAAGGCGCCGGCGGCTTTATTCCCAGTTTGTGTTCGTCCAAACGGGAGGCGATCGGGCGGCCCTGTGGGTTCCTCATCCCCAAGTACGTCAATGCTGGCAACAGCCATGACCGCAACTCCAACTTTCTGCGTGGCTACCGGTTTGATGGCGATGGCAGCCAGGAGTTGTATGGTCACGCCTTTCTCATGCCAGAGCTTGGGGATGCCTGGCGCAAGCGCGTGCGTGAGGAGATACCTTACTATTTTGCGATTGAAGCGCAGGGCGAATGCCTGCCTCGATCGGACAACTACGTTACGTTAGATCGTAACAAGAAAGACGCCTGGGGTATCCCGGTGCTCCACGTCAATGCGAGTTACGGAGAAAATGAGAAAGCTATGGCCGTTGCCATGCGCGACAATATCAGTGCTATTTTGGATGAGATGAACCTTACCGGCGCGACTTCCCCAAGGACTGAATTGAGCGTGTTCGGCAAGAATATCCACGAGTGTGGGACGGCACGTATGGGCAACGACCCGGGAAAAAGCGTTGTGGACCGCAACTGCAAAGTGCACGATGCTCGCAATGTATTCGTGACGGATGGAGCGGTCTTTGTGACACAGGGCTGTTATGAGCCGACGCTTACGATCATGGCGATCTCAGCTCGCGCTGGAGAGCACATTGCGCAAGCCTTTCGTCGAGGTGAATTGTGAGCGAACCGGATCCCTCGGAAACGATCGCCGAGCTGACACGGCGTCAGTGGCTACTGCGATCGGGTGAACTGGTCGTTCTCGCCGGCGTTAGTGGACTGGTTCCGGAAACCGCTACGACTGTGCTTGGCGCTGAGCAACAAGCTATTGCCGCTCTGCAGCCGGGACTTTATGAGCCCTCAGAAGAGCATCTGATACACGCCCTCAACAACGCCGACAAACCGTATGCGACTCCTCCTGGCAGCGAGACTGACTACATCAAGCCGAGTTCCTCGCCATTTCAGCTGCAGTTCTTCTCCTATGAGGAGTTCCGGATCGTTACGCGATATGTGGAGATCGTGCTGGGCAAAGTAGATCCTGGGGCATTGCCGCAAATCACGCAGTGGCTCGATTTGTGGTTTCATTCCGCAGCAGGCGTACGTGAGGCCGCTCAACATCTTGATCCGCTGCATCGCGTCCTCGCCGTTGCTTATTATGGCAAGGGGCCCGTGCGCGACCTGGAAATCGCGGATCGCGACGCCGTTGCGCGCGCAGGAATCGCAGCACTGCACGAACTCTCAGTAGGGCGGTATGGCCGAAGGTTCTTAGAGCTCAGTGAACCGCAACAGGTGGAACTGGTTGGTTCGACCGGCACAGCCAAGCCTGACAGCCCATTGCGAAAGCTTTTCGAGGTGATGCGGAGTGAAGCAATTCGCGGGTACTACACTTCTGCGGAAGGACTTAGAGAACTCGACTACAAAGGCAATTCGTATTACCCAGACTGCCCTGGCTGCGAAGTGAATCATACACATAGCCCTGCTCAGAGCAGGTATTACCGATGACCGTTTAGCTGATGTTGCCGCGCAGGGACTATCGGAACCGGGCTCTTCCTAAGCTATTAGCCAACCCGGAAAGGCTCCAGTATTTTTTTAGAATTTCTTATCTTGGATAAATCCCTTGACAATGGCACACACATGAGACGTTCCTGCCATGAATGATCAGGAAATCTTGGTCACTGCTGAAACAGAACAGGGAAGGCAGACTCTTTTCGATGAGCTTGCAGCCTTAGTGCCGGCGGAGCGGCGGGCTGAGTATTATAGCGTCATCGCGCACACTCGTACTCTCAGCCCAAACGACGAGGTGCTCCGCGTACTGGAAGCGATGGACATCCTGGCGCTTCTCACGCGAGAAACGCCCGCGGCGATCGCGCTAGAACGGAAGTCTTTGCAGAAGATTTTAGAAAATGCTCTATCTAAAGCTGATGAAGTCGAGAAGCGAATGGCAGCATACACATCACGGCTTGAGTCACGCGTTGCGCAATTGCCGAAGGAATTGGAAACAGGGTTGGACCCTCCTCGAATCGCGAAGCTGCTGGGAGAGAGTCTGCGACAGTGTTTCCAGCAGTCTGGTTTGCCGGATGCCGCCAGAGTGCTTGGCCAGTCTTGCTTTGAAATGAACTCCATTCAGAAGCAACTTGTGAACGTGCTACGAGAAGTAGCTCACCCTGACATCATCGGCACACGAAGCAACATTGAGGTGGGTCCCGATCGCCTGGGAGTCACAAAGTGCGCAAGATCTGGGATGATCTTCGGAGCTCTCTGACGAACATGACCCGCGGGCGTCCAACACACTTTCCATGGTCCCCCGAGCACCTCCCTCGGGAGGCGATTCTAGTATTGAGTAATCTAAAGTACTAGTTTATATTTCTCATATGCGATATATCCAAAGAAGACTGGCAGGCGTGCTGCTGGAAGCAGCTCGACATTTTCCTGCGGTTGTTGTGACAGGGCCTCGCCGTGCGGGCAAAACCACTCTTCTTCGCAGGCTGTTCCCGAAAGCCCGCTACGTACTCCTCGAAGACCCCGACATTCAGGCACGCGTACGCAGCGACCCCCGCGCATTCCTTGACGCGCTGCGCCCTCCAGTCGTCTTCGACGAGATCCAGAATACCCCCGAATTACTTGCGTATGTTCGTACGGTTATCGACACAGGCCCGCGCCGAATGGGGCAGTGGCTGTTCACCGGTTCCCAGGAAGCTCCGCTTATGCAGGGCATTAGCGAATCGATGGCGGGCCGGGCTGCCATCCTTCAACTCCTGCCGTTCAGTCTCGCGGAAACCAAGAAAGTGAACCTGTTACACGGAGGGTTCCCAGAGGTGATCGCCCGGCCCAAGGCTCGCAACCTTTGGTTTGCCTCCTACTTGCAAACGTACTTGGAGAGAGATGTCCGGGCGATTACAAACGTGCGGGACTTGGCAACGTTTCGCCGTTTTCTCGCTCTTCTGGCGAGTCGTCACGGCCAGATTCTAAACAAGACCGACCTTGCTGCATCTCTCGGGGTCACCGTGCCCACGATTGGCGACTGGCTTCACATACTTGAAGTGACAGGCCAGGTCATTCTCGTGCCTCCGTATTTTGAAAACTTCGGAAAGAGGCTCATTAAGTCGCCGAAAGTGTACGTAGGAGATTCCGGCCTCGCCTGTTACCTGCTGGGCCTGACATCATCGGCTGAGCTTGAGCGATCGCCTTTCCTCGGGCCTTTATTCGAAGGCTTCGTCGCAGCAGAAATACTCAAGAGCCAGGCCCATCGTGGAATGCGCAAGGAACTCTACTATTTTCGTGATCAGCAGGGTCTGGAAGTGGACTTCCTTGTGCCGCGCCCTAATGCCAAACTGTGGCTGGTAGAAACCAAGTCCGCAAAGACTGTTCGGCCTTCCATGGCATCGCCGTTGACCTCTCTCCAGCGCGCACTTCAAGAGCGGGCGGGAAGACTGATCGTGGTCCATCGAAAATCGCGCGTACAAGTGGCAACGGCAGCGATCGCCAGCGGGGTTGAGGCCCTCCAAAAGGTGCTTTCCTCCTTATTAAGGGATAACGCCATATCCTTTAATCAGGCGATGGCTTATTAAAGGAATCCGGCGCAACAACGAGCAAATCCAGTTCAAGTGGCATTTGCTGACTCCCTGCAATTGATTCGAACAGGTTTATAACGCAAACCGAATCGGGTCGAACCCTGTTCGAGATCGTGCGAATAACATTCGAAGCACCTCGGTGTTCGGCGCCGACCTAAGCCGAAGGCTTAGGGATGGTGTCTCTCTCTTTCTCGCTGCCTCTCTCTTTCTCGCTGGATCGTGACGGGCTCCGCGAACGTCCGGACGCTCCATCCTGAAGCAAGCCAAAGTGCAGGCTGCGAAACTCCAGTGAAATCTTGTGTGGCAGAACGAAAATCGGTTTGCTTGTGACTCTGCATGCCCAGCTCGTCTCAAATTTAGCCCTTCGCTATGACGCTCTTTAGCATCCACAGCGTCGAGCACCGCGGCGATTTGCCTTCGCTCCTCGGCTTTCGATGTGCATGGGCTGTTGTATCATCTCAACTTCTGATTTCGGGTCTGCGGCCGGCCCACGGCTTGGCCTGTTCAAAGGCAGCGCTCGCGCGCAAAACAGAAGCGTCCGAAAAGCGCGGGCCCACAATCTGCAAACCGACCGGCAATCCCTCGGACGTGAATCCGCATGGCACCGTGGCGGCGGGCAACCCAGTGAGGTTAAATGGATAGGTCAGGGACAATCGTCCCCGGGTAAACGGGTTTACCGTCGATTTCAGTTGGGTAATCCGCCCCTACGGCGAAGGCGGTGATGCCCATCATGGGTGTGTCCAGCAGATCGTAACGCTGAAAAAACTTGTGCATGACGTCCCAGAGCGAGGCGCGCTTCATCAAGGCGTGTCCGCAATCGTAAGCCTTGATTGAGTCAATCTGCTTGATCAGTGTGACAAGTCCCGGGTCCATCTGGCGTTCCCATTGTGGTAGCAAGGTCCGAAAGAGCGTCCCAAAGTGCAGGATCCAGAACAAGGGGAAGTAGTCCTCCGGATTTTCAAAGACCGGATCTACCGAATCCAAATGGCAACCGAGATCGTCGGCAAATGCTTTTGCGGCCGCGTTCGTAAGCCGAGCTACTTCTGGATGGATAGTTGCATAGCCGAGGGTTTCGCTCCAGGCTACGCGGAGTCCTTTCACGCCACCTTTGCACATGGCTACATATTCAGTCGTGTCTGCTGGCAACGACAGTTGGTCGCGGTCATCCGGCCCTGCCATTACGTTCAGCATCAGCGCCGCATCGCTCACCGTACGTGTAATTGGGCCGACGGGTAGGAGGAAGGCGACGGGACCGGGGGGATAATGAGGCACCCGCCCCATTGTTGGTTTGAAACCCAAACACGCCACAAAAAGATGCCGGGATACGAATTGAGCCGCCACCGTCCGTACCTACTGCAAGCGGGCCCATTCCCGCCGCTCTCTGGTTAGCATGTCACTCGCGAGCTCTCTGCCAAAAGCCATTCCAGAGTGGATCAACCTGCCGGTGCACCGCAGGCCGCACCATAAAATCGAAGGACCCGTCGAATGTGGTGGCCGATGAGGGCCGCAGCATGATTCTCCAGTGCACCTTGGCGAATCGCCTCGTATTCGATCGGGAGATATTGGCTCAGCAGGGTCAGCGGGCATGAAAAGAGATCGAGATTGTGCAGCAGGCGCTTTACTTCCTCTTGTACGGAGGGCTGGGGCCAGTAATAACGACAGCGGTCGCTGAAACTGAAGGCACGCGAGAGGCGCAATTCGTCGTCGTCGCCGCGGTAGTACGAACGCCAGTACGCCGAGTTGCGCAGCATTTCGAACTCCAGCGCCTCGCGCACCTGCGACGATCTCACCTCGCGCTTGTGGCCAAGGATCTCGCGTTCTATGCCGCTCAGAGCAAAAATCGCTTCCCGATAGGCGAACGTAAGCCAGGGGCCGACCTTCAAGATTGCAAAATGGTCCTTCACCATCTCTGCTAGAGCGGCGGGGGCCTGGTAATCGGTGGAATGGGCCTCATAGATAAGCGCAGGACTTGCAGGCAATTCTGCCGACAGAGCATGCACTTTCTGGCGATCGTAGTCGAAAACCCTGGTGTCGCCGAATTCCACAGCAGGTTGAACGACCAACCCGACGACGTTCTCCCAAGCGGCGAACAAGCCATGTGCCCGGAACGCGGAGCGAAAGATGTCCAAAGTGCGATAAACATCTTCGACCATCGTCGGGGCGGGACATTCCCCCTCTGCCACTTCTCCGCCCGGAGGCGGGACCTCCGTTCCGATGACGTAAAGCGGTCTCGGCGAACCAGTCGGCATCTCCTCGCAAGCTTCTTCCGCAGCTCGGCACAAAGTAGCAGCGCGTTCCGCGACGGCCTTCTCATCGAGACTCTTCACGTCGTCACCACACGGCATGCTCGTGTCCAAGTGGATCTTCTGATATCCCGCATGTACGCAAAGACGAGCCAGATCGCAGGCCTTCGCCATGGCTGTAGCCAACGGTTCACTGCGCCAAGCAAACGGACCCAGGTGGTCAGCTCCAAGCAGAACGCAACCTGCTGGCAATCCCGCCGAAGCGGCGGCAACGCGAATTGCATCAGCGAATTGCCGCGGCGTCATACCCGTATATCCGCCGAACTGGTTAACTTGGCTGGATGTCGACTCCACGTGAAGACAGGTACCGTCTTCGAGCGCTTGCTGAATGGCTGCATCGATCACTGCCGGGTGCGCGGAGCAAACTGCGTAACTGCCGACAGTCCCGCCGCCGCGATTTCGCTGGACGACGCTTCGCAGATATTCACTCGCCCCCTCGGCCATCGTGGGGCGATCCGTCTCGACGGGATTAGGCCTCTCATCCATCGCTTTCGCATTATAGATTCTTGAGCTGAGTATTCGCTTCACTGAGGTTGACCCAATGAAGTAGTATGCGATGACGATCATGCACACATAGGGAGATTGCTGCCGTGCCGAAAAGAACTCGAAGACAGGTTTTCAGAGTTGGACTAGCGGTTACGGCAGGCATACTTATGGTCGCGCTGCCGTGTGCGGCCCAGCAATTGACGAACGACGAGCTGTCCCTGACGGTTAACGCGCAGGAGGGATCGTACCAACTGTCTTTGCATGACAGTCAGCCCGTGCTCAGGTCGCGTGTGGCAGCACAGGTTGACCACCAGTGGCTTCGCTCGAGCGATTACCCGCGACACCAGGCTTCGGAGTCTACCTTCGAAGATGATCTCGGCCCCGGCCGAGAGGTCACAGTCATTTGCAGCGGACTGGACGGCAAACCCGATCTTGTTTACGTGCTACAGCTCTACAAGCAACGCCCTTACGGCACCGTCCAGGTAAAAGTGCAAAACAGTGTGGGAAAGGAAGTAACTGTGCAGGCCATTCGGAGTGTGGAGACCATGGGTGAGCCGATCCTCAATCTGGGTGGCGGTCAATCGGCAGGTCGGGTTCTCTCCGACAGTTTCAGCGAAGATTGGCCGGACCTGGCTCTCTACGACCTCGGGGGAGTGAGCGGCGGGATGCATCGCGGTGCAGGAAGCCAACTCATCTACAACCGGGAGAGTAAGCAGAGTTTATTTCTTGGCGCTCTCACCTCAGACCGATTTCTGACCCTGATGCATCTGAAAGCTGAGGGTATGGGGGCGAAGACCAAGATAGCCTCCTATACCGTTGAATCCACCGGAACCACGGAAATCCAGAGGGAATTCGATCTGAAGGATTCTCCCGCGGACGACCAGGTCGAATTGAGCCTTCCCGTTAAACCCGGGAGAGACATCGTTTCAGAGCGATTGATGTTCGAGGCCGGACCGGATTACCACAATCAACTGCTAGCCTACGGTGATGCGGTTCGTCGTCTGCACCATGCGCGCGTCTCCAGTGAGACTCCCATCGGTTGGTGGAGCTGGACCGTCTACTATGGCGCCATCAACGAAGGCGAGGTTTTGGCCAACGGTGACTGGCAAGCCGAACATCTGAAGTCATTAGGTTATCGATATTTCCAAATTGATGAAGGTTATCAATACGCCCGCGGGGAATATACAACTCCGAATGCAACACAATTTCCGGATGGTTTGCGGTTTGTCGGGCATCACCTTACCGCAGAGGGGCTGACATTCGGCGTATGGACTGCGCCGTTTGAGGTGACAAGCCGAGCCTGGATCTACGAGCACCACAAGGACTGGCTGGTGCACAATGCCAAGGGAGATCCGATCCCTATTGGCGACGTCTGGCACCAAAAGACGGATGTGCTTTACGCGCTGGACACAACCCATCCCGGAGCCCAGGAGTATATGCGGGACACTTACAGGACACTCGTCCGCGAATGGGGGGTCCGGTTCATCAAACTCGACTTCATGGATACCACCGCGATCGAGGGTTACCATTACCGCCCCAACACCACAGCCCTCGAAGCCCAACGCATTGGCCTCCAGGTAATCCGCGATGCCGTGGGCGAGGAGGTGATCTTGGATAAAGACGGAAGTCCCATGCTCAACCCAGTGGGGCTAGTAGATACGGGCCGGATCTCCGCGGATACGGGCCACAGTTTTGAGAGGACCAAGAATGCCGCCTCTGGCATAGCTGCCCGCTTCTATATGCAGCGTAATTTCTTCGTCAATGATCCGGACGCCTTCAACGTCACCGCAACGCATCTCATGGAGCGTGCGAACGAACGGTCTTCGATTTCGCTGAGTGCGGCCGAGGCGTCGATCGCACTCTCCGCAGTATCCGGCGGCATGTATGAGATTGGCGATGACATGCCGGTTCTGGGCTCAGAGAAGGATCGGCTGCCGCTGGTTGAAAACCGAGAGTTGCTGAATATGGCCAAAGTCGGCCGAGCTTCCACGCCGTTGGACCTGATGACCTACGAGCCGGAGGATGGACAGCCCAGTACTTTCTTCCTCCGGGAAGATCAACGGCAGGCCATACTGACGGTCTTCAATTGGACGAACACGGTGCGCTCGCACACGCTAAGACTGGCGGACCTCGGCCTGCCTGCCGGCCACCCGTTTGCGGCGACGGACGTGCTGAACCAGAACGAGACTGTTACGCTCGTGGGTGGCGCAGTGTGGCTGAAGAACCAGCCACCCCAGTCGGTGAGGGTGATCAAGCTGATCGACAGGAGCGTTGCCGAGGCTGCCCCAACCGTGACGGCGCAGGCGCCCGCAGCAGCAAATACCGGCGAGATGATCAATCTCTCGGCGCAGGCCGAAGCTGGCGGTGTGCCCGCGGTCGCTTATCACTGGGACCTCGGCGACGGCACGAGCGCGGATAGCCCCAAGGTATCTCATGCTTACACCAGCGCAGGGGAGTTCACGATCCGCCTCATAGTGGACGGAGTGGACGGGGTATCGGCCCACAAGAATTTCTCCCTCAAGGTAACCGGCAATTTAAGGGCGCACTCTAACCTTATCGACAATCGACGCTTCGTAGAGCCAACCGACCGCTGAGCAGCTCCGGAGGTAGTGCGATTTCTTGCTGCTCTTGCCGAGCCTGTGGAACTGGGGCAAGAAATCAACTTTGCCTTAAAGCGACATTCCTGCGAAGTCAATTCGCCCCGAAATGGGTCCATCTCACAAATAGGTAGGAACGAGCAGATATGATCAATCGGCGGCAGTGGTTATACGGAGTAGGGATTATGGCGGGAACAGCTGCTCAGTCGGGCAGTGTCCTGGCCCCGAGCGCAGGAGACCCGCAGAAAACACAGCATCGTACTTTGGATGTCTCGGAATTTGTGCCGACAAGCATGCTGCAGGTGCATGAGTCACATGTCGAGCGCGCCAGATTTCCAGTCATTGATTTTCACACGCACATTACGACATCCGCGAGCTCGGAAAGTGGCGTGGCACTGGCATCGGACCGCCAATTCCTGGGTACCACGGAAGAACTTCTGGCCGTCATGGATCGTAAACATATCCGGGCCATGGTGAACCTCACCGGGGGTTACGAAAAGGGCCTGGACGAAGCAATCGCCAGGTATGATCGGGCCTTTCCCGGGCGCTTTTACACGTTTACCGAACCTTGCTGCGAACGCTGGAAGGAGCCCAACTATCCTCAGGTTCAGGCGCAGGCCATCGAACAGGCCCACCGGCAGGGCGCGAGGGGCCTGAAGATTCTCAAGACTTTGGGACTCTACCTTCGCGAGAATATTACCTCGGGCGAACTTGTGAAGATTGACGATCCGAGATTTGATCCCATGTGGGACGCTTGCGGGCGACTCAACATGCCAGTTGCGATTCATGTGTCCGATCCACTGGCGTTTTTCACGCTGACAGATCGCTTCAACGAACGCTATGAGGAGCTGAACAACCATCCGAATTGGTCTTTCCACGGTCGCGACTTTCCCAGCAACGCAGAATTGCTTGAGGCCCGCAACCGGGTTTTTGCCAGACACCCCAGAACTCAATTTGTAGTGTTGCACGTGGGTAACTTCTCCGAAAACCTGGCAAATGTAGCGGAGAACCTCGATCGGTTTCCCAACATGACCATGGACATCGCCGCGCGCATAGGAGAGCTGGGAAGGCAGCCCCGCAGCGCACGGAAGTTTTTTGAAACATACCAGGATCGAATCTTGTTCGGTACCGATGCCACTCCCCACGGTGACGAGTATCCCCAACAAGTGTTCAACGACCAGTTGTACGAGATCTATTATCGATTCCTGGAGACTGACGACGAGTTTCGACTACGCTCCGGCGAAGATCCCGCCCCAGGGGCGATGGCGTATCTACGGTATCAATCTGCCAGAAACGGTTCTTCGTAAAGTCTATTTCGAGAATGCGGCTCGTCAACTGAAAGTGGTCGCGTAATGTGTCCCTTTGCAGGAAATCTCGTGCGGCATTTCGCGATAATTTGCGTGCTGCTTTTCGTCGTAGCCCAGTTGGCCTTGGTTGCCGATGAGGGTGTGATCGAAAGTACCAAAGCCTCGCAAGACATGGTGCCGAGCACGGACCCGGCCGTCCCATTTTGGCACGTGGCTCGCCCGGTATACGCAGACAAGGGTCGGTACGGCCAAACTCTACAGCGCTATCGCACGGAAATCCGCTCTCGCTGGACAGAAAAGAATCTGTACTTCTTGTTTATCTGTCCTTACGAAGAACTGAATCTCAAACCCTCGCCCAGTACTTCTACGGAAACGTACCAGCTCTGGGATTGGGACGTCGCCGAAGTGTTTATTGGTTCCGACTTCCAGAACATCCGGAGATACCGGGAGTTCGAAATGTCTCCGCAAGGGGAGTGGGTCGATCTGGATATCGACTTGTCGAAGCCGCATCACGAACTTGGCTGGACCTGGAACTCTGGTTTTGTCGTAGCGGCTCGCATCGACTCGGCAGCGAAGATTTGGTACGGAGCCATGCGCGTGCCATTCTCCGCCCTGCAAAGGCGCCCTCCGGCAGTTGGGGAAAAGCTCCGAATCAATCTGTTTCGCAGCCAAGGACCGCCCCCGAATCGGGTCGCGGTGGTTTGGCAACCTACGATGAGTGACACGTTTCACATTCCGGAGAAATTTGGCATGCTTCGGCTGATCGAGGCAACAGCCAAATAGCTTTTCCGCGCGGATTCTTTAAATCGCCGGGCACCTCCAAGGCGCCTTACAAGCAGAATCAGTTCGGAGGAACGTTCGGCGGGCCTATCAAGAAAGAGGGGTGTTCTTCTTTGTTAGTCCGTAGTCGCGACCCAGTGGACAAACGAAATGAAACGCTATAAAAAGAAATAAGAGCCACAAGAGCATTCGCGCCGCCGCCGTGCTGAACGAAGAAAGACGCCGTGCCACCCTCAATTTGCTAAGCCGTCAGGGCCGGGTTCTGGTCCCCGAACTCTCCCGCCACTTCGAGACCTCGCAGGTTACGATTCGGAAAGATCTCGCGGTCTTGCACGCTAACGGGATGGTCCACCGCACTCACGGCGGCGTCCTTCCCTCTCGCGACGGCGCGCTCGAAGATCCCACGCTCCGCGAGAAAGAAAAGCTCCACCGCCAGAAGAAACTCCGCATCGCCGACAGCGCGGCTTCGATGGTGAAGGAGGGCCAGGTCATCATTCTCGACTCCGGCACCACCACCGCGGCGATCGCGCGCGCCCTTCGCAGCTTTCAGAATCTGACCATCACCACCAACGCCGTCAATATCACCGCCGAACTGGCAGGAACTGCCGTCGAAATAATTCTCACGGGAGGCACTCTCCGGAAGAACTCGTTTTCGCTGGTCGGTCCTATCGCTGAGGAAACCCTGCGGCGTCTGAGGTGCCGATATTTTGTTCTTCGGCGTCGACGGCTTCGACGTGCACTACGGGCTCAGCACGCCCAATCTCCTCGAAGCCAGAGTCAATCGCGTGATGGTCGAGGTCGCCAAACGCACAGTCGCAGTCTGCGATTCCAGCAAGTTTGGACACCGCAGTCTCTCTCTAATCGTCACGACGTCCGCCCTGCAGGAGGTCATCACCGACCGCGGCGCCCCCAAATCCGACCTGAGCGTTCTGAAACAGGCCAGGATTGAAGTCACTCTGGTATGAAGCCCCCGGCGAAGGCACACCCAGATGAAGGAATAGTTTTGGAAGAAAGGATTTGGGAAGGAAAGATTTCGGGTGCGGCGCTTTCGGCGCCGCGATCAGCCTTTCCTGTTGGTTTGGAGCTTCCGCCCGTGAGGCACTTAGAGCACTCCGTAGTCTGACGACCACTTCCCCATCCCCGTTTCGACGTCACCATCGCAGGCGAACTCAACCTCGACCTCATCCTCTAAGGTCTCCCAGAAACCCTCCCCCCCGAGCGCGAGGGCGCCTGTCCGACTGCACCTTGCACTACCCAAACCGCAGCCAGCGCCAACGGGAAAAACTGTCTGTTCATGAGCGTGTTCAGCGCCGAATATTGGAAATCATACCCGTGAAAATTGCCAGAACCGGTTTCACGAAAGGCTTTGGGCACCTAGATTCGAGGGGGCGCCCGAAAGCGCGGGGGCGTGAACCAACCGAGGCCGATCTTTAACGCTACCTCTCCAGATGGAGAGGTTGACAAGCGAGCGATTTAGGATATATTACGAACACTTGCGTTTACTTACGTTTTGGTGCGTGTCAGGCTTATGTCCATAATTCTGGGAGGTCCAAAATGGCCATTCGTCGAGCTGCTTCCCGTTTTCGTCGCTGGAGTTTCTTCCTCACCGTGGTTTTCCTCGTTCATCAGGCTGCGCTGGGACAGGGCAGTTACACGGCGCAAGTGCGCGGCACGGTCACGGACCCCGCCCACGCCGTGATCAACAACGCCAGGGTCACGGTGTCGAATGAGTCGACCACTATCACGACCACTGCGACCACCAACGCCAGTGGAGAATATGTGGTGAACGGGCTACGACCCGCGAGCTACACCATCAAGGTGGAGGCACCCGGCTTCCGCGGTGTAGTGCGGACGGGATTGGTGCTGGCGGTGAGCCAGCAGGCCACGGTGGATTTCGCGCTGAACCTGGCGTCGACCACGGAAACGGTCACGGTCACCGAGACTGCGCCACTGTTGGATACGGGAAGCTCCTCGCTAGGCACCGAGGTTACGAACGAGTTCGTGAGCCGAATGCCCCTGCAGGGCCGGGACGCCAACCAACTGGTGTATCTGTCGGCTGGGGTTACGCAGCTGAACAACGCGGACAACTATCCAACGGGAACCGCCTTTTCCTCCAACGGGCAACGCTATGGCTCGGCGGAGATCCGGCTGGATGGCAATCTGGCGACCGGTCCGGAACAGGGCGAGGGGGCAACCAACAATGAGAGCTACATGCCGTCGACCGAGGTGATTCAGGAATTCAAGGTGCAGAACAACAGCTTCGCGGCGGAGTATGGCAGCAATGGTGGGACGGTGGTGAACCTTGTGCTGAAGTCGGGGACCAACAACTTTCACGGGAGCGGCTGGTGGTTTGGGCAGCGGTCCTGGCTCAACGCCAACGATTTCTTTTCGGTGCGAAATGGCATACCCCGGGGAGAGGGCACCATAGATCAATACGGCTTTTCACTGGGCGGCCCCATCTTCAAGGGTAAGACCTTCTTCCTGGTTGATATGGAGAGAATCAGGAGCATCGGGAAGCAACTGGTCAGCGCGAGAGTTCCGACTGCACTGGAGCGGCAAGGCAACTTCACCCAGACGCTGACGCAGGATGTCAACGGGAACGTCGTGCCCGTGCAACTCTTCAACCCCTTCAATGTCGACTCGAATCCAGCAAGTCCTACTTTCGGCAACCGGCAGCCTTTTCCGGTTGATCCAAACACGAATAGCACGAATGTAATTCCCCAAGCCATGATGAGCCCGGTCTGGCAAGCGCTGAACGCTCAGAATGCGTTTCCCATGCCTACTGGTCCGATCGACAACTCGGGCAACAATTTCAATGCGCCAATCACCGAAACCACGCCCTCGACCCAATTTGATATCAAGCTGGACCACCAACTCACGAACAAGGTCCATTTGATGGGCCGGTATAGCCAGAACAGCCTTCATGACACGACTCCCGGTCTTTTTTTTGACGGGTCGCAGACGCAGGTGACGACGCGGAATGTGGCTCTGGAGCACACCTGGTCTCTGAGTCCGCATTTACTGCTGACCAGCCGGTTTGGGTTGGAGCGCTACTATCAGAATGAAACTCCGCAGACGGTCGATCCTACGCAGTTCGGGTTTCAATCGATTCTGACAGAGGCCAACCACATCACAAAAATGACTGAGATCTTCCCGGACAATTATGCAGCGCTGAACCCGCAGTGTTGCATTAACACGATCAATGGGCACACGCAGTATATCTACTCCTCGTCGTTGAATTGGGTGAAAGGGAACCACGTGCTGAAGTTCGGCGGAGAGCAGCGGCTTTTCTTCAACAACTTTTTTCAGCCCGACGATGCGACGGGGCTGTTTCATTTTGCCGGAAACACAACGGCGCAGAATGCCTTCTTCGATCCTAATACCGAGGATGGAGACGCGATGGCGGCGTTGGAACTGGGATGGCCGAGCGACGGCCACATCAACATTAAGCCGGCGGTCCTGCAGAAATCCAAGCAGACCGACTTCTACGCGCAGGATGACTGGAAAGCGACGTCCAGGCTGACGCTGAGCCTGGGCTTGCGTTACGAGTGGAGCGTGCCCTACACGGAACGCTACAACCGCCTCCAATTCAGCAATTTCACAGGCAACAGCGGGATTACAGTGGACCTGACCCCGCCCCCGCCGTCGAGCGGGCTGATCGTCGACAATAACGGGAATCCCGTCGACTTGAGCAGTCTGGGGCTGGGACCGACGCAGTTGCTGGGAACCACGGTGTTTCCGAGTTCGAGCATGCGGCATGTTCCCATCGACCGCAACAATTTTGGGCCGCGGCTGGGCTTCGCATATCAAGTGGCAAAGAACACAGTCCTGCGCGGTGGGGCAGGACTTTTCTACGGGCTATCTTCCGCGACCAACTTCCAGTATCCGGGAACGGCGTTCCAGAAGGCGGCGAACTTCCACATCTCGCTGGACGGTGGCGTAACCCTTGCCCCGGGTTGGGCACTCAACAATGTGTTTCCCGAGCTGCCTCCCAACACGCTTCCCCAGGCACAAGGAACCAAGTATGGTGCGTTAGCAGAGTGGGGATTGGGGAACGGCAACGATCTGGGGACACCGTCGGATCGCAACCCGGAGATTTATCAATGGAACCTTGGGCTGCAACACCTGTTCCCGGCGGGCATTGTTATCTCCGCCGATTACTCGGCGAATCGCAGCACGCACTTGCCCTGGGGAGGAGCGACGCGAAACCGCGATACGCTGCCGACGGCGGCGCGGAATCGGTGTGATTCGACGTGCCAGTCCAGTCTGGTGCCGAATCCATTTCAGGGAATGTTTACCGGGCCGAACGCGGTTTTCAACGAGCCTGATTCCATCTACAACAACCCGACGATTCCTGAAGGCAATCTGTTGCGGCGTTTTCCGCAATTCGACGGGGACTTTGAGGGGCTGCCCCTGATAGTGGCGAGTTCCTGGTACAACGGGCTGTTGGTGCGGTTCCAGAAACGGCCAAGCCACGGTCTGAGCTTTGAAGGGAACTACACGTGGTCGAAGGCGACTGACTACTCGTCGTATGGGGCGAACAGCTTCATCTTCCACTTCACAGATGATGGGCTGGGGAATCCGCAGGACATGAATAACCTGAGGGCGGAACATTCGATTGGGGCCAACGACACGCCGCAGCGCTTTGTGCTGGCGGCTGTGTATGATCTGCCGTTTGGGCGCGGCCGGTGGATGGGTGGAGGCATGAACCGGGTCCTGGACGCGATTGTGGGCGGCTGGTCGCTCAACGCCCTTTTGACGCTGCAATCGGGACAGCCCGTGCCATTCGGCTTGGCCAATGCGAGCATTGCCGATGGACAACAGCGGCCGGATATCATCTGTTCAAAACTGATGACGGGCATGAGCTTGCATGACTTGGCGTTCTCGACAGACCCGAACGCCAGCTACTACAACAGCAATTGCTTTTCATCAACGTCTCCTGGCGACCAGGTGCCGGGGAACGCTCCGCGTTTTTCCGCCAATGCGCGAGGGCAAGGGATAAAGAATACTGACATGGGGTTCTTCAAGGACTTCACGGTCCGGGAAGGAATGAAACTGGAACTGCGAGCCGAATTCTTCAATCTCACCAACTCGGTTCGCTTCCGGACACCCGATTCGCTTTTGGGAGATACCAATTTCGGCAGAGTCACCCGTACGACGGGCCACCCTCGGAACGGGCAGATCGCAGTCAGGTTCGAGTTCTGAGGGCGGGTGGACTGAGAAGATTTTGAGCATTGACGGTGAGTTCCAGGGCGGCGCGGTCTTTCTTTGAGGACGATTCGCTCGAGGAAAAATGGCCCTCAGGGTCAAACAGTTTGCTGAAAAACTCGCTTTAGAGGCCCAGCGGCTAAAGCCCGTGCAGAAAAAAAGGCTTTAAGGCTTTATCGAAGCGCTCAAAGCGCTGCGCCACCCCAAAATCAGAGTTTTTCAGCAAACTGTAAAGCCCGGATCTAGGACCGGATGCTTACGGCAGCGCTGAAAGCGCTGAGTCACCCCAGTTTGATTTTTTCCGTTGTTGCCGAAAGCCGTGCCGTTTTTTGAATCCTCGTTTTCCAAATCAATGATGAAACCGATTCCAGTTGTATTCCTTTCTCTCGTGCTGATTTCAGTTTCGCTGGTCGGCCTGGCCGCTTCGTATCCTCCGGGGCAGGACTGGACGAACTACGTGCGCATTGGGGCGTACGGTCTGCAACTCAACAACACCGACAAGATTGTTGCGAGCGCACAAGACAGCAACGTCTTTGGGATTGAGGTCGACAACGACATTCCGGGGCGTTACGAAAGCTTTGTCAATCCGGAGGAGAAGCTCAAGGCAATCCACGACGTAGCGGAAAAGGCGCACCGGGCGGGCAACCGCGCCTTCGTATACATCGCGGGCACGGAATGCATAACGGCGAATGCGGACGCGACGCCGCACACGCTGGCGAAAGAGCATCCGGACTGGTTGCAGAGGAAGATCACGGGCGAGCCGGCAATCTTCGGCGGGGGCTCGGCGTTTTGGATCAGGAAAGGCGATGAAGACGTATGGGTGAGTCCGTATGCCAGCGAGTGGCGCAAGACTTACATGCAGCGCGTGCGGCAGATCGCGGGCACGGGAATCGATGGGATCTACGTCGACATCCCGTACTGGATGACGCACTTTGATGGATGGGAGGACACTTGGGCCAGCTTCGATGACTACACGGTAGCGGCGTTCAAGAAGGAGACGGGACTGGATGCGAAGAAGGATTTGAAGCTGGGCGACTTCTCTGACCCCAATTTCCGCAAGTGGGTGGAGTTCAGGATTCGGACCTTTACGGATTTTATGCATGAGATCGACGCGAACGCGAAAGCGGTGAACCCGGAGATCAAGACAATCCCGGAGATTTACCCGGGGATCGAGGAGCAAGCGGTTCGGGTGGGAGCCGACGTGTACAGCCTGTACGGGGTGGTGGACGCGATTGCACATGAGTACTCGTTTGGCTCGGGCGGGATGGCCTCGGCGCGAAAGCCCCTGGTCTGGTTTGAGTATCAGGTGGGGATGCATTCCTTCCGCGCGTTCGCGCAAGGCAAGGCGACGTGGATTCTCAACTACTCTTGGGACGGCGATAAGAAAGTCGACAAGACTGAGGCCATGATGAATCTCGCCATGTCAGAGATTATGGCGGGGGCGAATTTCTGGGACGCGCCCGGGCATTCGATGGCTGGGTCGAATGACCTGCCGACCAGGAAGAAGATATTTTCCTGGATTCAAGCCCACGAGAAAACCTTCTACCTGCCGCGAGACCCGGTGCATCCGGTGGGTGTTTATTTCTCTCCGGACACGCGAAACATCTATGCTGACGAGTTTATCCGTTCCTACCGGGGAATCCTGGTTCTCCTGATGCAAAAGCATTGGGAGTTTCAGGTGGTCACGCCCCGGAATCTCGCGGATTTCAAGGGCGAGACGCTGGTTCTTCCCGATGTCCGCATGCTGCATGACCAGGAAAAAGACTGGCTGCGAAAGTTCGTCGAGAAGGGCCGCACCCTGGCGATTACCGGCGCCGATGCGACACAACTGGGGGAGGCGCCCAACGTCTTGCAATTTCCGAAGGACCCGGGAACGGACTACATGAGCGCGTTGGAAAGCGACTTCGAGCGAGCGGACCCTGACTCGCAAGCGGAGTTCTTGAAACGCCTGAAGAATACGAGCGAGATTGAAGTCACGGCCTCACCCATGGTTGCGACCTCGATTGCAGCCGTCGAAGGGAAGCCCCACATCTTTTTCGCAAATTTTGCCGGATTGCGCGGCCGCGTGAATCCCGTGCAGACGCCGCAAACTGGAGTGCGCGTCCGCATGGCGAAGGCCGGCAAAGGGAAGGCGTTCTTTCTCCCATTTCTTGGCGATGTGCAGGAGGTCAGCGGCGTTCACGAGTCCGATGGCCGCACATCCTATGCCCTTCCCACAATTACCAAGGGCGCAGTTTTCTGGTACGAAGACGGAGACGCGAAGTAAACAAAGGAGTAGAAGATCAGCAATTTCTTCGCGCTCTGCAGCAGGTTGCCCGACCCGCGCGTATGAAATGCCGTGCCCCGGCAGATGCAGACGGTGTTGTCACCTTGCGGCTGAAGATTGAACAACGCCTGGAACGTCGCCACGCCGTAGATCTGCGACAGCGGCGTCTCTGTCTTGTAGGCAATGTAGCGCAGCGTGTCCGCCGGCAGATACTTGTGCGGATTTCTTTCCTGCACCGCTACCAGAACCCCGAGCAACGACCCGGGGCGCCCCGTTCGGCTGCCGATCTCTTTGTCGATAAAAGCCTGCTCTTCAGTCGGAAGGCGGCTGGGCGTGAGTGTAGGCATGCGGAGTAAAGCGCGGAGAGCTAATTGAATTTATGCTGCCACTGCTGGAACGGGGCAGGGTGGTGTCCTTCGGGGGAGAGAAATAAAGGGAAGTGAACGGCTTTTGCGCCAGGACAGGGCCCAGGTTCGCGAGAGTTGCTGCCTATGTCGGCAACCACGGGGACAAAGCTGTTCTCAACTCGGTAGTTTCAACTCGCCAACGGCGTCTCCAGCGCCGCTGAGATCGGCGAGCCGCATCTCGGAATACTTGCGAGACAGAATCACACCTGGCGCGCCCGCGCGGAAAGCCGCCAGGACTGCTTCCTTGACGCTTTGCGGCGTACACTTGTTGTTGTTGGGCTCGGTCGGGATGTCTATATCAATGCCGGGCCAGATCAAAGTCCTCGTGCCGGCAACACCCTCGAGAGAGCGTTTCGTCTCGCGGTAGACGTAATCAGATGAGATGAGAAGGTCGATCCCCGATCACGGATGGCGTTAAGCTACCGTTGATCAACGCACTCAAAGGTGCAATCAGAGAATAAGGAGATCGACCTTGAAGAAGCATAGCAAGTCTTGCCAGCGGAGTGAAGCAACCTTGAAGCGGACGAAGTCGCGGGGCCCGGTGCAGCGAGAGGCGAAGGAAGTGATGGCGGAGGTACTGGGGAAGTTGACCGGGAGAGGAGCCCTGGATGTAGGGGCCGTGTCTGTGAGCGGCAAGAAAGATCGCAGGGAGAACACGGTTGGCCCCAATCGGGATCGTCTGACGGTGGGAGTGGATCTGGGAGACCGCTGGAGTCAGTACTGCATTTTGGGCTTGGAGGGAGAAACGCTGGCCGAAGGACAGTTGCGGACGACGCAGGAAGATATTGGGGAGTTTTTCCAGGCATTAACGGCGGCGCGGGTAGTGATCGAAGTGGGAACTCACTCGGCCTGGGTGCAGGACGTGATCACAGAGTGGGGGCACGAGGTGTTGGTGGCCAACCCGCGGTTAATGGAGGGGTCGAAGCGGCGCAAGCGCAAGAGTGATCGCATCGATGCCAACAAGTTGGCACGATTGGGGCGGGTCGATCCGCAGTCGTTGTACCCGATTCGGCATCGCAGTCGGGAAGTGCGCCAGGACCTGGTGGTGCTGCGAGCCCGGGACGCATTGGTGTCGGTGCGGACGGAGTTGATCAACACCGCGCGAGGGCTGGTGAAAAGTATGGGCACACGACTGCCGCGGTGTTCGAGTCCGAGCTTTGCACAAAAGGTAAAGGATGCGATTCCGATCGAGGTACGGGAAGCACTGCTGCCGTTGGTGCAGTTGGTAGAGACGGTGAATGATTGCATTGCGAGGTATGACGAGAACATTGAAGAGTTGGGCCGGAAGAAGTATGGGCACACGACATTGCTGCGACAAGTAAAGGGGGTGGGGCCGATCACCTCGCTGTCCTACGTATTGACCCTGGAGAATCCGCAACGATTTGCCAGCAGTCGCGAGGTGGGGCCGTATCTGGGGCTGGTGCCGAAGCAGGAG
>QIAP01000178.1 GCA_003225075.1 Acidobacteriota bacterium
TAGTGCATACTCTGAAATATGCCGAAGAAGGGTAAAGGCAAGCGGCGGTCGGCGTGTCCACTGAATGCTTCTGTGGAAATGTTGGGCGATCGCTGGTCGCTGCTGATCATCCGCGACATGATGCTGCGCGGGTCACGGAGCTACAAGGAATTCCTGGAGTGCTACGAAGGAATCGCGACCAATATACTGGCAGATCGCCTGCGGAAGCTGGTGGCCTATGGAATCGTCACTACGGAACCAGACCCAGCGGACGGGCGAAAGCTGAATTACCTGCTGACCGCAAAAGGAATCGATCTGGCGCCGGTGCTCACGGAAATGGTGCTCTGGGCAGCCGCCCACGAAGATACTGGCAATCAAGCGCTCGTCGGGCAAATGCGCACGGACAGGGAGAAATTTCTGGCTGCCGTGCGACAACGCTGGGCCAACCGCCATTCAGCCCGAAGCTGACTTCCCTTCCCCCATGCCGCGGAAAAACGGCCAGAATTCCGCGATTACTACGGTGCTCGAACCTTGGTGAACGCGAGCCGTTGCCGGAGTACTTACGCTCGCGCAAGAGGGCTCCGGTAAACCGGCGCCCTCTTCTTTTAATTCTTAGTGCGGCAGCCTCTGTCGCGAGACGCCGTGCTCGTCACTGCGGCTGGGGCGGTGCTGATTCGCGGGCGCAGGCGGCCGCGCGTTGGCGTAGCAGTTCGCGCTCGCGGGCGTTGCGGGTGAGCGATGCCGCGCGCTCGAATTCCGGACGGGCTTCGTCGAAGCGGCCGAGCTTGGCGAGAAGGTCGCCGCGCACGCTGGGCAAGAGGTGGTAGTTCTCAAGTGAAGGCTCCGCCATCAGGGTGTCGATAAGCTCGAGGCCGGCCTGGGGACCGAATGCCATGGCGAGGGCGACCGCACGATTCAGCTCCACGACGGGCGAGGGCGCGAGCTGAGCGAGCGCCTCATAGAGCATGGCGATGCGCGGCCACGCCGTTTCCTCCGCGGTACGCGCTCGGGCGTGACAGGCGGCAATCGCTGCCTGGAGGGTGTAGGGGCCCTGCGCGCCACTCAGTTTTTCGGCTCGAAGATTTTCTGCACGAAGCTTTTCCGCGCGATCGAGCGCGGCGAGGCCACGACGAATGAGGAGTTGATCCCAGAGCGCGCGGTTTTGATCGAGGAGCAGGACGGGCTGTCGCGACGGGCCCACGCGCGCCCGCGAGCGCGACGCTTGAATCTCCATCAGCGCGACGAGGCCGTGGACCTCCGGCTCCTGCGGAGCGAGCTCGGCGAGGATGCGTCCTAGACGCAGCGCGTCCTCACACAGCGCTGGTCGCATCCAGTCGTCACCAGCGGTTGCCGTGTAGCCCTCGTTGAAGACCAGGTAGATAACTTCGAGTACGGACGACAGACGAGCAGCAAGCTCGGCACCCCGCGGGACTTCGAAGGGCACTCGCTCTTTGGTGAGAGTGCGCTTGGCGCGGACGATGCGCTGGGCGACGGTCGCTTCCGGGACGAGGAAGGCACGTGCGATCTCATCGGTGGTGAGACCTCCGAGCAAGCGGAGAGTGAGCGCTACGCGCGCCTCGGGAGAGAGAACGGGATGACAGGCGGTGAAGATGAGGCGGAGGAGGTCGTCGCCGACGTCATCGTCGATTGCTGCGTCGAAATTTGGCACGGCCATTTCCTTGGTGACAAGCTCGCGGCCGAGCTCCTCGTGCTTGCGCTCGAGCCGCGTGTTGCGGCGGAAGTGATCGATGGCACGATGCTTGGCAGTGGCCATGAGCCAGGCGCCCGGGTTGTCCGGGACGCCTGACTGCGGCCACTGTTCGAGAGCGGCGACGAGAGCGTCCTGTGCCAGGTCCTCGGCAAGACCAATGTCGCGCACGATCCGCGCCAGACCGGCGATGAGCCTGGGCGACTCGATTCTCCAGACTGCGTCGATGGCGCGATGGGTGTCGGTAGCGGCCACTGCTACCGATCACATCATTTTTTATCCGTCGGCGCAAGTTGAGGCGCTTAGCGGGCGTGAGCGAAGCGGGAGCCCGCTGCCGAAATCCTGAGCAAAGCGAAGGATCTCAGGTCCGCGACCGCTATGCCGTTTTCGCGAAGTCTTCCGGCCCGAACATCTGGCGAACCTCGGTCTCGCCCTCCCAGCCCGGCCAGTGTTTCTTGTGAAGTTCCATGAAGCGCACCGCCGATTCGACCGCCTCTTCCTTGGATTTCAACTCGAACTGCGCGTAGCCGCCGACAACCTCCTTGGCCTCGCTGAAAGGCCCGTCGGTCACGGTCACCTTCCCTCCGGAGAGCCGGACGCGGGCGCCCAGCGCAGTTGGCCCGAGCCCTCCGCCTCCGATCATGGTGCCGGCTTGGGCTGCGTCGTCGCTGAGCTTCGCAATGGCATCCATCAGTGCCTTGGGTGGAGGGCCTGACCTTTCGGCGGACTTGACTATCATCATGAATCGCATATTCAGATCTCCTTTTAGTTTTGCGTTGGGAGCCGAGTTTCCGGACGATTTCGGCCGGCGGAACCCAGGCTCTATTTACACGTCGAACGAGGGGCAGCAGAATCGACATCCAGTATCTTTATTTTGGAAATATTTGGTAGGGGTTGGCAATGATTTAACTTGATCCGTGAAAACATCCCGCAACAATATCATTCCGACGATGACCAGAAGCAGCGGCCAGAAGGGTACCAAAATCCGGAGGACGTCCTGCAAAAAGCTCTGGTGATGAAAGCCATAAGCCTGCACAGCTTGCGAGGCCGCCAGGACGACAGAGGGCAGTACGCCTAGCGCCTCCCCCGCGGTAGTTCCGAGGATGTGCCTCAGTGGGGCTGCGGCCCTATCGAGGTTCCCAAACAGAATATGAAGCCCGAGCCCGACGAGTGTCCCTCCCGCGATTGATCTAAGGCTCTCAGAGGATCTGTGCAGTGTTGTCATCACCCGCCTCCTGAACTGCTCTTTCCTTGTTCTACTTACACGTCGAACGAGGAGCAGCGGGATCGACAGGTGCGGTAAATCCTTTTTTCAAGGTGAGACGATTAGCGGGCGTAAGCGAAGCGGGAGTCCGCTGCCGAAATCCCGAGCGGAGCCGAGGGACCTGAGTTTGAGGCTCCGTTTGTCAAAGCTTTTCGCGTATTTTCCGTAAAGGTCAGCATGCTGCGAAGGACGTCTGCGTGCTAAAATGCGCGTCCGCCAGGCTTCTATCCACCGTCGCACTTCAACGCGATCGGTAGGAATTCGCAAGGAGGAAATGTATGCGTCTCAGCCTGATTTCCATGTTCATTTTGCTATCTGCGGTACTGACGCAAGCACAGACGGGACCGTGTACGGAAAGCGCGATCAAGCAGGGTGATCTGCCCGCTGCCGATGATGCCTTCTCGTACATGCCTCCATACGGAAAGCCGGTTGTCGGCAAAGCCGCCACTCAAGCGGCCAACACAAAGAGCTTCTCCGGCCGGACGAATATTACGCGCTCCTGGGTCGGCGAACACCGAATTGTGTCCACGCCCTCTGGCGACATGGCCTATGAATACGGGACGGTGCACATGGGCTATGACAGCAAGGAGGAGGGCGGACACCACGAGTTCGAAGCCGTGATCCTCAGCGTATACAAGGCTAAAGACGGCGTTTGCCAGAAGGTGGCCTTGACGATGCAGCCGCTAGAAGAGCAGGCCGCGCATTGAACGTGGTAGCAAGCAAACGGGCATTTCGCCTTCCATTTCCCCATAGTACATTTCTCCGCCCTTTAAAAAACGAAGGGCGGAGTACTCGGCCGCCTTCGGTGGGAAAAGATTCTGTGCATCCAGGTTAGATGTATATACATCTATTTCGGGCATGGAACGTTCCCGAATACCACTACTTCCATGCATGTGTGGCAGCTTCCGCCGGACTTCGCGGGCACTAACCCAACTCTATGAAAGTGCGCTGCGCCCTGTGGGGCTGCGGGCCACTCAGTTCACCATCTTGCAAGCGCTCTCGCTGGCCGGGGAAGTGACCCAGACCCAGCTGGGCGAAATGCTCGCGATGGACAGCACGACCCTCACTCGAACCCTCCAAATTATGAGCAGAGAGGGCTGGATCGCAGAACGTCGGGGCGAAGATCGGCGAGAACGACGGCTGCGTCTAGCAAAGGCAGGCGAAAAACAATTCAACCGTGCTCTGCCGGTCTGGGAGAAAGTTCAGTCGCGCTTGCGCCATCAAGTAGGGGAGCAGGCCTGGAAAAATCTTCTGCAACTCACGCATCGAGTAACAAACTTAATCACAACTCAAGGAGACTCGCTATGAAAAACTATGGGAAGCTCAGCGTCGGGCTCATCGCCGGCTGGTTCATATTTGCTTTGTCCGCTTCAGCCCTGGACCTGTTCAAAAATGATTCGAATCGCGTGGGCGTTGGGGTTGCACTCGCTGCACTGGCGCCGATTGTCGTGTTCTAGATGTTGTTTGCCACATCGAAGAAATTTCGGCAATTCGTATTGTGTTTGAACCCTCGCATTTTGACCTTGGCGCAGTCCTGGAGAATTTTTGGATTTACCTTCGTCCTATTGCAGGCTCGTGGCGTCCTCCCGGCCATATTTGCCCTGCCCGCAGGCTATGGCGACATGGCTATCGGGGCGACAGCTACACTGGTGGCGCTGAAGCTAGCCAATCCCAGTCATCGCAATCTTTTCATTCTTTGGCAAGTGCTTGGTATTGCGGATTTGGTCCTGGCGGTGAGTCTCGGCACGACCGCCCGCTTGCTTAGTCCGCACGGCCCTTCGATGGTCACCATGACGGTGCTGCCACTCAGCCTGGTTCCGACGTTCCTTGTGCCTTTGTTTCTGATCTTTCATGGGATTTGCATCACCCAGGCAAAGGCTTGGGAAGCCGCCTCCGGCGACT
>QIAP01000179.1:0-8142 GCA_003225075.1 Acidobacteriota bacterium
AAGGACGGACGCATCTGGTTGCTTCCGGACGGCATCGATGATTTCGCGGGCGATTTGTCCGAGCAGGAAAAGAAGCTCGTTTTGGCGACGCAGGGTGTTCCGAAACCCGACCTGTTCGAGGCAAAAGCCGGAGGAACCGCCTGGAAATCAAAGCCTAGCTGGTACATCGTCGGCAAAAAAGATCGCACGGTTCATCCCGATCTGGAGCGCGCTATGGCCAAGCGCATGGGCGCAACCACCTATGAGCTCGACAGCAGCCATGTGCCGATGCTCTCCCAACCGGAACGCGTCCTCGCTGTCATCCGGGACGCCGCAACAGCAGTTCAGGCACGGTCCACAGCGGCCTGAGATCGGAAGGGCCAGGCATGGCTCATCGGTCGCGGAGCAATGGGCGGCCTGGCCTGGATTTCTGGAGCATCGGAATGGAACCCTTGACACGCCGAAAGTTCATCAGTATCGCCGCCGTCTCCGGCGCGGGGCTCACGTCATTAAATGTTCACGATCAATTAGCGCGGAGCGAAGGGGGCCCGGGAGCGATTGGCCAGGCTAACGACGGCCTTGCATCAGTTGATGGAGACCATATGACCGAAGAAATCAATAAGGAAAAAATCCGCCGTGCGATGTTGGCCGGTCCATCGTCCGTAACGGCTGAGGCGACCGTCGCGGAAATCGATCATCAAGGGAACCTTACGGTTATTCGTCAGGGCACGAACGAGTGGGTGTGCATCCCTGGCGATCAAAATGTTGTGGGACGGCCTGACATGGCTCTCGATCCGATGGGTATGATCTGGTTCAAGGATGTTCTTGCCCGAAAGCCGAAGCCCACGAATACCTCCCCGGGCCTGATTTACATGCTGAACGGTGCAACGCAGAGGAGCTTTACAGATCCGTTCGACACGACGAGTCCGCCCATCCCAATCGGTCCGCACTGGATGGTTCTCTGGCCCTTTGACGCGAAAGCGGCAGGTCTTTCGACTGTCATGCGGGACGCGGGAACCATGGTCATGTTCGCCGGAACGCCATATGCGCACTTGCACATTTGCGGCTCACCCTGGGAGGGAAATGAATATCATCGAAGTGATCGCGGTGTTTGGACAATGAGATACGAACGTCGGTGACCGGCTTCTTTTGCACTTCTCGGCGTTCGTTTTCTTTCCCGCGTCGCAGGCGGCTTTTCGGCAGCTAGCTTTCCTGAAAAGTCCCATTTTAGGCAGGGCAGATTATGGAAATTGGAACCATTGGAGCAGGAGACTTCGCACAAGCGTTTGCAAAACGGGCCTTGAAGACCGGCCACAAGGTAAAGCTTAGCAATAACCGAGGTCCTGAGAGCCTGCGAGAGATCGTCAATCAACTTGGTCCAGGAGCAATGGCTGTCACCAAAGAAGAGGCGGCCGCTTGCGAAATGGTGCTTCTTGCTGTTCCCTGGGACAACGTGCCCGAGACACTTGCAAGTCTTCCCAAATGGAAAAATCAGATTCTGATCGACGGGACCAATCCTTTTCACGGTAAGGCCGGAACTTTTAGGCCTGCCGCTGTTGGAAACCTATCGACTAGCCAGCTCGTTGCGGCGCTAGCCCCTGGAGCGCGAGTGGTTAAGGCACTGAACAACCTGCCCGTTCCTCACTTGAAGGCGGATCCGGTCGTAAACAGGGCGAGACGAGTCGCATTTATTTCGGCAGACGATGAGGACGCGAAGAAGCGAGTTCAAACCTTACTCGAAGGTTTTGGCTATTCAGTGATCGATCTTGGAAACCTTCGCGATGGTGGGTTGATTCAGCAAGCGGGCGGCCCTCTCGCAGGGCGAAATCTGTTGGAACAAGGAGAACGTCACAAGTGAAAGCCATTCGTCTTACTGCCTACTCTACTCTGTCGTGGTCGAATCAAAGGAGCGCGAATCATGGCTGAATCAGCCGCGCACGTACGGGTGATCGAGGAAACGTCTGCATATTGGAGGGTTGTGTTCGATTACCCGCCTTTCAACATCGTAGACGCCAGCATATTCGAAGCCCTACAGGATCTGCTCGCGCGAATGGACGTCAGCCCGAGTTTGCGGGTCGTCGTATTCGAAAGCGCGAACCCCGAGTTTTACCTTGCCCACTTTGATTTGACCGGCAAGATAGGGAACATCATGACTGCTGTCGGGGCTTCGGGCCTCCCGATCCTCATGGATACGTTCGTGCGTCTCACCAAGTCCCCGGTGGTCAGCATCGCCAAGATCCGAGGCTGTGTTCGGGGCGTGAGCAGCGAGTTCGTTCTCGCCTGCGACATGCGCTTCGCTTCGCGCGAGAACACACGACTGGGCCAACCCGAGGTCGGGGTGGGACTGCATCCCGGCGGCGGTGGTGCGGAACGCCTTCCACATCTGGTAGGCCGCGGCCGCGCGCTCGAAATCATTCTCGGCGCGAACGATTTCGACGGCAAGACCGCGGAACGATACGGATACGTCAACCGGGCACTTCCAGACGCCGAACTGGACGGCTTCGTCGACGCGCTCGCCCGCCGGATCGCCTCCTTCGACCGGCGTGCCATCGCTGCCGCGAAGAATCTCGTCAACCAGGTCTCGTTGCCGTCCGCGGACCGGCTCCTCGACGCCATTACTTCTTTTGAGACCGCGCTGACGTGGCCTGAAGCCCAGCAGCGAATCCAGAATGTGTTGCAACGCGGACTCCAACGAGACAGGGACTTCGAAACTCACTGGCCAGAGGTGCTCGGCACGCTCCTCAAGACGTAGTCGTGTGGCGACGATGGGGACGTTTGGGTAGCTTACCCAAAGATCGGTCCTGGTGGTTCAACTTCCGAATAGCCCGGCATCCGACCAGAACCGATCCGATTTCAGGCGGGCTGCGCGCGTCTCTTCTTCATTGGCAAGGGCTGGACATCTGTTTGTGCGATACTGCTGGCATCGCGACTGACGGGCGGCTGGTTTATGGCAAACCCTAAGGCATCGCCCAACCTGGAAACGCTTCCAACGTCCCCACCCCTCGTGCAAACGCTGCCCAGCGATGCGGTGCTCGATGCGTTGAAGATGATCCTGCTCGGCGCACCGTTGAACGAAGTTCTGACGACTATCACCCGCCTGATCGAAGCTCACAGTACGGGCATCCTGTGCTCGATTTTCCTGCTTGACGAAGACGGCTTGCACCTGCGCTATGGCGTCGCCGGAAGCCTGCCGGAAGCGTACCGTGCAGCGGTTGACGGAATAAGCATTGGTCCTAATGTCGGATCTTGCGGCACAGCCGCTTACCTTCGTCAGCCTGTCTTCGTCTCTGACATCGCTTCCGACCCGAGGTGGGCGAAGTTTAGACACTTTGCTCTACAGAACGGACTGCGGTCAGCCTGGTCAACTCCCATCATGTCGCGCGACGGCGAGCTGCTGGGGACATTCTGCATCTACTACCACGAAGTTCGGGATCCGGGACCGGCCGACATTAAGTTGATCGAGGACGCCAGCCGCATTGCCGGAATCGCGATTGAGCGCGATCGATCGCAGACGGCCCTGACAAGGGCATTCGAACAGATCGAGAAATCAGAAGCTCAACTTCGACACATTGTTGACGCCATACCCCAGATGATCGCGGTCCTGAATCCGGACGGCACTATTCTTTATATGAATCAGACCATGCTCGATTACACCGGCCTCACGACCGAAGAGGTCATGGCGAAGGATGTTCGCGGTCGAGCCTTTAATCCGGAGGATGTCGCGCGATTCCGAGGCGAGCGCCTGGGATCGCTTTCGCGGGATGTGCCATTTCAAAACGAAAAACGAATCTTGCGCAAAGATGGACAGTACCGGTGGTTTCTCATCCATTACAACCCTCTGCTAGACGACCAGGGACGGGTGATTCGCTGGTATGCGACGGGAACTGACATCGATGATCGCGTCCGAACTGAAGAGAGGACACGCAACGAGAACCTGGCGTTGCGAGAGCAAATCGATCGTGACTCGATGTTTGAGGACATAGTCGGCACCTCGGAAGCGCTCAGCAAGGTCCTCCGGCAACTCTCCAAGGTGGCATCTTCAGATTGCACAGTTCTGATTCTAGGCGAAACCGGTACGGGAAAGGAGTTGATTGCGCGCGCCATCCACAAGCGATCGAACCGTGCGGAACGGGCATTTATTGCTGTGAATTGCGCCGCGATCCCGGCATCGTTGATTGCTTCCGAGCTTTTCGGTCATGAGAAGGGTGCCTTCACCGGTGCGACCCAACGGCGCCTGGGCCGTTTTGAATCAGCGAACGGCGGAACGATTTTCCTGGACGAAATTGGCGACCTGCCTCCCGAGATCCAAATCGCACTGCTACGAGTGCTGCAAGAACGTGAAATCGAACGCATCGGCAGTAACAGGTCAATTTCCGTTGACGTGCGAGTGCTGGCGGCCACCCATCGTGATTTGAACACGCTCGTGGCCGAAGGCAAGTTTCGCCAAGATCTCCTGTACAGACTGAATGTCGTGCCTCTCAAGGTACCCTCGTTGCGCGAGCGCGCGGCTGACATTCCCTTGCTCGTCGAATACTTCATTGATCGTTTTGGAAAAAAGGCTGGAAAGAAGTTTAGAAGAATCGATAAGAGAACTCTGAAATTGTTCCAAGCGTACAGCTGGCCGGGGAACATTCGTGAGCTACAAAATGTGATTGAGCGGGCCGTCATCCTGAGCGACGGTGATACTTTTTCTGTCGACGATACCTGGCTCAGACAGGAACCGCACCAAGTCGCCAGTCCAATGGTTGCACTTAATGGTGCGCTGCTAAGGCAGGAAAAGGAAATGATTGAGGCCGCACTGGCAGAAAGCCGCGGCCGTGTCTCCGGGCCAGGTGGTGCGGCAACCAAATTGGGGCTTCCAAGGCCAACCCTTGATGCAAAAATCAGACGATTGGGAATCAACAAATATCGGTTCAAACTTCATCAGTCGAGCTGATCTCTCGTCTACCCGCAATCCCATCGCGTTTGCTCACTAAACAACATTTGCTCAAAACCGGTCATGGCCGGCGGTTCTAAGTCGCGTCCATGCAAGGAATTGTGAATGGCCTAGTCGTTGCATTCGCAAGAGTGCGCTTCGGAGCCAGAAATCGATGACGCTAAGGATTGAACGGATTTCTGGTAAAGGCAAAACGCGGATTCGCCTGAGTGGGGAGTTTCGATCTGAGCAAGTTGATCAGGTCAAGACCGAGATCGAATGTGGTGGACCGCGAGTCGCTTTGGATTTGGAAGAAGTGGACAGGGCTCCCTGGGGGAATGAAATGGGAAGCACGTATAGGGCAGTGGAAGTGTCAGCACCGGGCGTACTCCGTGTTGTCGAGCGGGCGATTTCGAAGCCGGCGGCGGGTCAGGTGCGGCTCCGCGTCGAAGCATGTGGCGTTTGTCATTCCGATTTAGCAACGGTACAGGGAGATTATCCAGGCCTGAAATTGCCACGAGTGCCTGGGCATGAGGTCGTGGGTCGAATCGAGGAGATCGGTCCGAATGTTTCTAAGTGGAAGATCGGGCAGCGCGTAGGTGTCGGCTTTTTGGGCGGGCAAGACGGCGAATGTGAACCGTGCCTACGCGGAGACTTTGCGAACTGCTTGAGCCCCGTCATTTCAGGAATCACTACCGACGGGGGTTATGCCGAGGTGATGATTGCCGAAGCACGAGCGCTCGCTTCCATTCCTGATGAGCTCACGTCCGCGGAAGCCGCCCCTCTCCTCTGCGCTGGCATAACGACTTACAACGCATTGCGTAACGCTGGCTTGCGCGCGGGCGATCTGGTTGGCATTCAGGGGATCGGCGGGCTTGGACACTTGGGAGTTCAGTTTGCCCGGCGCATGGGGTTCCGCACCGTGGCCATCAATAACGGACCGGAAAAAGCGAAGCTGGCAAAGGAGTTGGGCGCGCATTCCTATCTGGATACAGCAGCAGAAGATGTGGCTGCTGCGTTACAGAGGATGGGCGGCGCCAGAGCGATCTTGGCAACCGCTCCAAGCGGCAAAGCGATTGCCGCACTGGTCCCGGGCCTTGCAGTTCGCGGCAAGTTGATCGTGGTTGGAGTCGCGCCCGACGCCATCGAGGTCTCCTCCCCGTCCCTGGTGTTCGGCGGGCGCTCGATTTATGGCAGCTTGACGGGCAGCGCCATGGTGCTGGTCACAAAGAATGGCGCTGCTCCGAGTGCGCGCTGAAGCGAAGTAAATCGGGACCAACTGAAGATAGAGCGAAGAGGAGAGGAATATGTCTATGCCATTAAAAGCCAAGGCAAATGAATCCCAAGGAGACTCCATCCAGTTCACCTCATGGGGCGCGGCTGAAGAATTGTTTCGCAAACAGAAGGCGTACTTCGACACCGATGCGACGAAGGCTTACGAATGGCGAGTCGATCAGCTCGACCGCCTTGTCCGCATGCTTAAGGAGAACTATCAGCGTTTTGCCGACGCCTCGCGCGAGGACTTCAAAACGGCGAGCCAGGAGAATGTCTTCGAGGTGTCGGCGCCGATTGCGACGAGTGAATTCGCAAAGTCCCAGCTGAAGGAGTGGATGAAGCCGGTCGAAGCGCCCCTCCCAAAGTTCCTCGCAAAATCCGGCCACAAAGGCATGGTGTACCGCGAGCCGTACGGGGTCACGCTGATTATCTGTCCCTTTAATGGACCTCTGCTGCTGTCGCTGCGCCCTGCCGTTGCCGCTCTATCGGCCGGGAATCCCTGCATGTTGAAACTGTCCGAAGCGCTGCTGGCAACGGATGAGCTGCTCCTGGAATTGATCCCCAAGTATTTCAAGGCGGAAGCATTTAGCGCTGTAATCGGGGCCCGCGAAACAGTCACGAATCTCCTGAAGCTTCCGTTCGATTTCCTGTTTCTCACGGGAAGCGTGGGCGTGGGCAAGGTAGTCATGCGAGCGGCTGCTGAAAATCTCACTCCAGTATTGCTTGAGCTGGGAGGACAGAACCCCGCCATTGTGGATGAGACAGCGAACGTTCCAGACGCTGCCAAGAAAATCGTCTGGGGCGCGATGACATGGGGAGGGCAGTGGTGTACCTCTCCGGGGTACGCGGTCGTTCATGAGTCCGTGGCAGAAGACTTCGTTGGGGAATGCAAGAAAGCTGTCGTCGAGCTCTACGGCCCGGACCCCAAAAGCAATTCAGACTACTCGCGTGTCATAAGCGCCGCCGCGGTGAAAAGGCTCGCATCCCTGATCGATCCCAAGAAGGTGGTTTATGGTGGTAAGTCCGACGCTCCGGCCCGTTACCTCGATCCAACCATCCTCTACCCGATTTCCTGGTCCGACAAAATCATGGAAGACGAAATCTTCGGGCCGCTTTTGCCTATCCTTACTTACTCCCAGCTCGGCAAGCTGATCGACAAGATCAAGTCGCTCCCCAAACCGCTTGCTGGCTACGTGTTCAGCCGGAATCAGCAGACGATCGATCGTGTGTTGCAGTCCGTTTCGTTTGGCGGGGGCGCGGTGAATCAGACCAACGTCTTCTTGTTCATTGAATCAATGCCTTACGGAGGAGTAGGAAGTTCGGGCATTGGGAACTACTACGGGAAATACGGCTACGATTCTCTCACGCACGCAAAATCAATCCTGTTATCTCCACCGGACGTGTCGATCGATCACTTGTTTCCGCCTTACACGAAAGAAAAAGTGCAGGCACTCAATCAATGGTTCGAGTACTGAGCGGCCGTTGGAACGCACTCACTGGAGGAGGGATATGGTCTTAGCTGGGATCAAGGTAGTTGATACGCCGCTGGTTTACGACGCGATTGAGCTGGCTAGGGATTCCTCAGAACCGTACCTTTTCAACCATGTGATGCGCTCGTGGCTTTTTGGTGTCCTCATTGGGGAAGGGGCGAAACCCGCTCCAGATCCCGAGCTCTTAGCAGTCTCGGCCATCCTGCACGATCTGGGGTTGACCGACCGCTACTCCGCACAGGAGCGATTCGAGGTCGATGGGGCCAATGCGGCTCGCTCGTTTCTGAAAGAACGTGGCAGTCCGTCACATCAGATCCAATTGGTGTGGGACGCCATTGCGCTTCATACGACCCGTTCCATCGCTCTTCACAAAGAGCCAGAGGTCGCGGTGACGCATTCAGGAATCGCTATCGACATATTTGGGGCGGGACTGGATCTAATTCCTCAAGATAAAGTTCGCGTAATTCTCTTGGAGTTCCCTCG
>QIAP01000179.1:8241-9275 GCA_003225075.1 Acidobacteriota bacterium
CCCATTTCAAGGAGCTCGTCATGGCTACTACAACTAGCTCACCGATTAAGACCAAAGCCCGCACGATCGACGGTTTGTCGATTCGTTACGCAGAAAGTGCTCCTCGCGAAGTATCCGCGATTCTATTGAGCCCTTGGCCGGAAAGCCTCTACACGTTTGAGCAGATGTGGTCTCGGCTCGCAGAGCACGCCCATCTCGTAGCGATCGACTTGCCTGGGTTCGGACATTCCGAACGGAAAGACGAATTACTCACATCGTCGGCAATGGGCGAGTTTGTCGCGCATGTAATTGACGCATTTGGGCTCAAGCAGCCGCATGCGGTCGGCCCGGACATTGGTACTTCCACGCTTCTGTTCACGGCGGCGAGACATCCTGGCCTCCTTCGCAGCATTGTCATCGGCAACGGCACCGCGGCCGTTCCCATACAGGTGGACGGGGTGCTGAAAGACGTCATCGACATGCCGAGTCTTGAGCCACTTCGCAAGATGAATCCGCGCGAGGGTGTCGAGTCGGTTCTTGCGTTTGTTGAGCGGTATAAACTTCCCGATCACGTGCGAGAGGACTTCGTGAGCGCGTACGAGGGGGACCGTTTCGTCGAATCCATACGTTTTCTTCGTGCCTACAAGACGGAGTTGCCCAAGCTCAGCGAACTCCTGCCGACGATTGAAACGCCTGTACAGATCATCACAGGCGACCACGATCCCGGTGTGCTTCCTGTGAATGGCGACTACCTACACGGGCGGCTACCTCACAACAAGTTCGATAAAGTCAACGCCGGCCATTTCGCGTGGGCGGACGTCGCTGACGAATACGCTAACTTGATTATCGAATGGTGGGAAGGGGGTTATGAACGCTCACTGCGGTCGAAGTAAGGACGCGTGAGTCAAGGCTCAATCACGAGTGGACTTGCGGGTGTCGAGGAATCTTCGCGCACTGAGGGGTTCTGTCGAAATCCGTGCGCTACAGGACCAGCCTCTTAGACACGAGGATTCGCCCGAAGAAGAGATTATGAGACTTCTACTTCTAGGAGCAAC
>QIAP01000030.1 GCA_003225075.1 Acidobacteriota bacterium
CTACGCAGACGTTGGTGGGATTAATGTGGCGGTTGACGTTGAAGTACGTCCTGTCCGCGTGCATGCGTTCCCGCACATGATTGGCCAGCCAACCGACAGCGAGGATGTCACTGGCGCCATACAAGGCGAGTGCATCGTCAAAATCAAGCCGCTCATGCGCCATGATCTTTTCCGCGATCGGCTCAAGACGTGGGTCGTCTGTCTGAAATGGATGGGGCATCCGAATTCGATGATAACGCAGGATCGGGTGCAAGTCACAGGGGCGCGCTCGGCGTGGCCGAAGCACGGGCGGGGACGCCCGCGCCTACATCGACAGCTTTGCGCGGGGGGACGCCCGCGCCTACATCGGGCCGCAATCTATCTTACCTGCAAACTGTTCAGCATTTTCTCGTAGGTCGGACGCAAACGGTCGAAGTCGTTTTCTGGAGCGATGAACACCAGGTATAACAAACCTCCTCCGCTCTGGTAGGGCAGGGTTATAACCCAGTCGCGTTCAGGAAGCGGTTGCCCATTGCGCTGCACCGGCGAATTGCCTCTCAGAATGACCGACCGCCCTTGCAGTCCATTGACCTGGATACTCTGCATGTTGCCTGATACACGGAGTCCAGGATTTTGCTGTTGCATGTTCTGGATGAGATCCTGAGTGGCCTGATCGAGTGAGGAAGCATTCGGGTCCTGGCCTCCGGCCACAATCACTCCGTAGGCAATCGCTCCCTGGGTGACGCCTGCCTGTGGCGCGATGGTGACCGCGCCCGAGTTCTGATCGCCCGACGCCTGCCAGTTGTCAGGATAGGCAATGCTGAACGCGTTTTGCTGTAGTTGCTTGAAATTGTTGCTGGGCCTGACCTGCTCATAACTTACATTCATGGGCCCGCTGGGTGCGCCGGCATTGCCACCTGATGATGCTGGCACGTTTGCCGGAACAGCTCCGCCTTGCGCGTTCTGCCTCGCCCACACGCCCTGCTTGGCACCGTCGGCAATCTGCTGCGCGGTGTAAGCTTTCACTCGGGTCGCTTCTTGCTTTGCACGGACGAAAGCCTGGCTGGTGCTGAGATAGCTTTTGGGCGGCCAATCCTGGATCTCTTTTTCGACGGAGGCCACGCGGTTGCCCGGGTTGGGGTGATCGCTGAGGAATTGCGGACCATTTCCTCCGCCCTGCTGTTCCAGTTTCTGGAAGAATTCCGCCATCGCCTTGGGGTTGTAACCGGCTTTGTACATAATGATGGCGCCCACCGCATCGGCTTGTGCTTCATCGGCGCGAGAATATTTCATGAACATGGCGCCTGCCCCAATCTGTATACCCAGGCGCGCCAGATTTCCCGCGGTATTTCCAGGAAGCACGCCGCCGAGCACGCCCAGTATGGCCTGTGCTACTGATTGTTTGGAGGCCTGCTTGGCGGAATGCTGCATGTAGACGTGGGACATCTCGTGCGCCATCACCCCGGCGAGTTCAGCTTCGTTGTCGGCGGCAGTGATCGTGCCAATGTTTATAAAAATAGGTCCGCCGGGCAAAGCGAATGCGTTGATCTCCTTCTGCGGGATCACATGGAATTGGTAGGGCCACGAATATTCTTGCGGGATCACAGGAACCAATTTCCTGCCTAGTTGCTCCACGTACTGCGTCACAGGACTGGAGTCAGGCAGCACCGGCATTTGTTTGTAGACCTCTGCCACGGCCTGTTGCCCGAGTTGTATCTGCTGTTGCTTGGTGATACCTGAGGGCGAGCCAGGATCTGGCAATTGTGGGCCCGGAGTCACGGCCATTAACGAGCCGGGGTGGGCCATCAGCAAGGCCAACATCAGCGTCATCACTCTGGTCTGCAAGGTGCGTTTTTTCATATGAGAGATCCTACTTTCGTACGACTAAAGTCGCAGTAGCGAGCGACGAAGGCTGGCCCAATAATTCTTAGTCTCTGATGCAGGAGGGAATTATCCAGATGTCTTATGTCGGCGATCTCAGGCGGAATGGGCCGATCGAAAGGCTGGGTTCTGCGAGGTGGAGGCGCTGTTCTCAGTTCAACGCCGCAATAGCAAATCCGCCGCGACGAACAAAAAGAACACTATCGCGATTACGCCGTTCATGGTAAAGAACGCCGCATTCAGCTTGGAGAGGTCTTCGGCAGACACCAGCGAGTGTTCGTAGGCGAGCAGCAGCGCGACAACGATTACTCCGACAATGGCGAGGTTTCCTAAAGCAAATGTCATGACCACGCCGCTGAGCAACAGCAGCATCAACAGATGAAAAATTCGCGCGGTCACAAGCGCGCGGCGAACACCCAGGTATCGGGGAACCGAGTGCAGTCCGGCTTGCTGATCGAACTCGCAGTCCTGGCAGGCGTAGAGCACATCGAATCCAGCCACCCAGAAGGTGACTGCCGCGGTGAGCAACAGGACGCGCGGATCAAGTGAGCCAGCGGCGACAGGGCCAGTGTCAAGCGATTGAGTTGCGAAGCAGCCAGCGTAAATAGCGCGCATGAAATTACTATGAACGTCCCAACGAAGCCCGAGGTCAGCGCGCCGGAAGGCAGGGCGCGCGTCCTGGTCCGCGGATTGGCTGCGTCAATGGAGGCATCGACCAGGCGATTGAAGGCCATGGCGGCAGAGCGCGCAGACACCATGGCAACGATGATCCACGCCAGTTGAGGCCAGGAGGGCAGGCCGTTGGCAGCGAGCATGGCCCCGCACAAGGCAAACGGAAGCGCGAAGACGGAATGCTCCCACTTGATCATCTCGAGAGTCATACGCAGGTTGTGCAGCACGGGCACGAGACGATTGTAAAGCAGGCGGTAGGTATGGCGGAGTGCAGACAGGCGGTACGCGTCCCCTCAGGCAGGACAAATTGCGATGACACTGATTGCGATAACACTTCTCGCAAGATTTACTTTGCGGGGAGGAAGAAACTTTCCCTGCGGAGAAGGGCCTGCAGTGCATCCACTACCCGGCTGATCTCGTCTTTGTGCATGGCGCCACGAGCTCCAGCTCTGCGGGCTTCATCGGCGAGCTGGCGGGACATGTACATGGTCAGCATCAATATGGCGGGATGAGGAGATGTCTGAGTTATCTTGCGGGTGGCTTCCAGGCCATCCATGTTGGGCATGAAGAAATCCATGAGGATAAGATCGGGCTTCAATTGCCTCGATTTATCGATGGCGTCCAAGCCGTTGACGGCTTCACCGCAGACTTCCCAGTCCGGAGACTCTGCTAACAAACGACGGAGTCCGCGCCGGACATTCTCGTTGTCGTCCACAATTAGAATCTGAGCAGGCATGTTCGCCTCCAAGCGCACGAAAGCATAACTTAAGATGCTAATTTGCGATAATTTGTTTGCTAGTTGGTAAATCGTGACAATAAATCAGTATGCGGTTAAGTGCTTAAGCCCGCCTGGAATTTGACTGCTTCTGCAGCTAACGAACGGAGGAAGGTTGCCAGCGGCGACCTGCCCATGCTCGCTTGTCAATGAAGGAAAAGACGTTCCAGATGCCAACGGGAACGCTCGCTCAGATAGGGCTCTGGCCCCATTGACTGTAGTCACGAATTGTGACACAGTACCTCAGCGCCTCTCTTACCGGCTGTCGCCGAGCAGTTTTCTTCCGTTCTCGACCCCAACCGATGACTCCAGGCACACTCCGAGCAGGAGCGGGTCATCGTGCGATCCGCGCATTCACTTTCGCGCAAGCTGCTGATCCTTTGCGTAGAGGACAATGAAGTTCAGCTCCGGCTGCGAAAACTTGTGCTTGAACGCGACGGGTATTTTGTTGTAAGCGCCTGCAACGCCACAGAAGCCCTGCGCGTGTTTCGCAAGAATCCAGTTTGCCTGGTTTTAACCGACCATACACTTCGAGGAGCGACAGGCACTCAGCTTGCCGCCAGAATGAAAAGACTTAAGCCGGAAGTCCCGATCGTACTGTATTCGGGCCGGCCACCGGAATCGATGGGCCCTGTAGATTGCTACATTCACAAGAGCGAGTCGGTGGAGCATATCCAAGAATCATCAGTTCGTCCAAGAATCATCAGTTCGAAGGAAGCGAGCAGAGGAAGAGGTTAACTACTGCACTTTCGATTTTCCTGCAGACTGGGCTGGCTTAAGCTGGGCAACGATGGAATTGACAACCTGGGATGCGGGTTTGGCCTGATCAAAGATCTCCCTGACCCCGTAATTGATCGCCGCCTGAAGTGTGAGGAGATCAGGTTCCGTCGGCGCACGGCATCAAACCTGCCCCCGTTATCAAGCAGGCCGAGTGCCTCCGCGCAACTCTCGGCGGTAATCACTTCGTAATCTTCCTTCTCAAGGATCATGCGAAGAGTGAGCAGGACGCTACTCTCGTCATCCACCACAAGGAGGGAACGTTTCCGGGGCATCGGCTGTCAGATTAATTAGTTGTCAGGGAATTGTAACATCCTGATCGGCCCTGCGGCGCGGTATGGCAGGCGGTTTCTCGGGGCAGCTGGATATGTGCCGTGCTCTGAGTCCGATCACGGCTGACGCCAACAAATTTATCTCAACTACCCACATAGCGGGCGTACAGGCTGCGTGCCAGCGCGGTGTCAGTCGTGCCCTTAATGATGGCCCGGCCGTCGGGAAAAAGCGTCATTTCATAAGGGTCATGCCAGAACTTCAACACAAAGTCGTTGTGACGCACTACACCATGCGGCTTAAGCCGAAAACTCATTTCGGTAAAATCGACGGGCCGATGGCGTTCATGGATCTGCACTGAGTTTCGCCCGCACATGGTGACGTGGGGACGTCCCTCTCCCGCCAGGTGAACGAAATCCCGCCGCTCACAAGCGCGACACCCCAGTCTCGCGGCTGACGCCGCAACCTCTGCCTGTGCATTCGTCCACAAATCAAAAGAGAGCAGCGTCCGGCGTATCTTGTCATCGGCGCCCACGAGCAACTTGAGTGCCTCGGCGGCCTCAATCGAGGCGACCAGGCTCGCCGCCGAGTTGAGGATTCCCGCGGTGTCGCAGGTGTCGAAGGTTCCTCGCGGCGGATCGGGGAAGAGGCATGCCAGGCAGGCCGTCTTTCCCGGCAACACATTCAACGTGACCCCATAGCTGCCTACGGCCGCCGCGTAGATCCACGGCACGGAATTCTGCACTGCGTAATCGTTGACCAGGTAGCGGGTTTCGAAATTGTCCGTGCCATCAAGGATGAGCTGCGCGCCTTCGAGCAACGGTCGGACGTTTGCCGGGGTCAAGTCTGCCACCTGCGGCTCGACCACAATTTGCGAATTGAATGCAGCAATCTTTTTTGCTGCTGCCAGGGCTTTGGGCATGGACTCCGCGGCATCAGCTTCATCGAACAGAGATTGCCGCTGAAGGTTGCTGGGCTCAACGTAGTCACGGTCAATAATGCGGAGCGTACCCACACCCGAGCGGGCGAGTAGCGTAGCCACTGCCGAACCTGTGGCGCCGCAGCCTACGATCGCCACCCGCGCAGCGAGCAGACGGCGCTGGCCTTCGACACCAATGCCGGCAAACAGCATTTGCCGGGAGTAGCGTTCCTCGGGTGCCCAGGACATTAATCACTTCACCGCGCGAACCTTATATTATAAGTGCGGTTTGTGTTTAGAATCGCGGTTGCGTTTAGAATCCCGCACAACGTTGTGCGCGCGGTCATTCATCAAACTAATTAATCGTTTAATCAAGCCGGCCGGTCTGGGACCGAGGAGTCTTATTGCGACTAAAGGGCGCGCAGCTCACAACTCTGGTTGTGCTGGCACTGGCTGCGGTATGTGTTGCCAGGGAAGCACCGGCTAACGCGGTGCTGAGTGTGATGCAGAAGCCTTCACAAGCGCAAACTCCGGAGACTGGTTCCGGGGCACAACCGGCGTCCCTGCCGGGCAACGTGTCTTCCTATCAGGGTCTGGTGGTGCGCCATATTGAGTTCCGCGGAGTTCCTCCAAACAGCCAGGAACGGTTGCGCCAGTTGATCGCGCAAAAGGCCGGCCAGCCTTTTGATCGTGAGCTAATCCGCCAGAGCATTCAGACGCTCTGGGCCAGCCTGCGATTTGAAGACATCCAAGTCGAGGCCGAGCGCACATCAGATAACCAAGTTGACCTCATCTTCGTCACCAGCGCCAGCTATTTTGTCGGCGACTTACGTGTAGAAGGCGCTCCCAGCCGTCCGACAGCTAATCAAATCGTGAATGCCAGCAAACTTCAACTAGGGGAACCTTTCACCAGCCAAAAGTTGGATCGCGCCCTGAACAACATCAGGCAATTGATGGAGGCGAATGGCTATTACCGCTCCACGGTGAACGAAGAACAGCATCCTCACCCGGAAACTCAGCAGATGGATTTGGTATTCCGCATCCGTCCCGGCCCCGTGGCTCACGTTGGGCACGTTACCGTGACGGGAAATCCGGGCTACTCCGCAGGCCAGGTACAGGACATTGCCAATATGGATCCCGGCGATCGCATCTCAGCCGATCGTGTTACCAAGTCCTTGCAGCGCCTGCGCAAGAAGTATCAAAAGCAGAACCGGCTTTTGGCGCAGGTCTCCATCACCGAACGGGCTTACCGGCCGGAGACCAATACCGTGGACTATACCTATCGTATTGAGCCGGGACCTGTCGTTGACATCGGAGCGCAAGGCTTTAGGATTCGTCGTGCGGTACTCAAGAATAATGTACCGGTTTACGAGGAAGGCGCCCTGGATGACGACCTGCTCAACGAAGGCCGCCGCAATTTGCTCGACTACCTGCAAACTCGTGGGTACTTCGATGCCAAGATCAATCTCGAGAAGCACAACGAGACCGCGAAGAATGAGTTGCGGGTGGTTTACACGATTGATCCTGGCCCTAGACACAAGCTGGCTAAAGTCATTATCAATGGGAACAAGTACTTCGATCAGGAACTACTTCGCGGTCGAATGCAAGTCCAACCCGCTTCAGGCCGCTTTTCTCACGGGCGTTTCAGCCAAAGCCTGCTAAGCAGCGATCTGCGCGGACTTGAGGAACTCTACCGCGCCAACGGGTTTCGCCAGGTGAAGATCACAGGAGACGTGCAAGACAATTTCCAGGGAGTGGAAGCTCAATTGGGCATCATCGTACAGATCAATGAAGGTCCGCAAACCCTGGTCGGGTCGCTGCATGTGGTGGGCAACAATACGATCGCCACTGATCAACTTCTTCCTTTGCTCAGCACGTCAGAAGGTCAGCCTTATTCCGAATTTAATATTGCCGGGGATCGTGATTCGGTTTTGAATTACTACTTTAATCACGGATTTCCCAATGCCAACTTCGAGGTGTCCACCGAGCCGGCGAAAGGCGAAGCCAATCGCATGGACGTGACTTTCACTATCCACGAAGGTGAGCAGTTCTTCGTCCGCCAAGTACTGGTGTCAGGCCTGAACTACACTCGACCGTATATCGTTCACCGAGAGTTGCAGGTCATACCGGAGACGCCTTTGAGCCAGCAAGATATGCTTGACACTCAACGCCGTCTCTATGATTTGGGGATTTTTAACGAAGTTGATACCGCCGTACAAAATCCAGGTGGAACCGAACCTAACAAGAATGTTCTGGTAGACGTTCATGAAGCTCAGCGTTACACCTTTGATTACGGGTTGGGCTTCGAATTTCAGACGGGACAACCTGGTATCGGCAGCAACCAACCCCAGGGCGCCACGGGCGTCAGCCCTCGGGTTTCCTTTGACGTTACGCGGCTGAACCTTCGCGGACGGAATCAAACCATCGCTTTCAAGACTAACGTGGGGCGCCTGCAGCAACGGGGTTTACTCAGCTACGATGTTCCTAAATGGTTCAACCGCGATCTGCGGCTTACTTTCACCGCTTTTTACGACAATACCTTGGATGTGACGACCTTCACCTCTCAGCGGCTGGAAGGCTCAGTTCAAACCGAACATAAGATCAATAAAGCCAGCACTATGTTCTATCGGTACACCTACCGGCGGGTTAAGGCTTCCAATATAGTGGTGAGCTCGAACCAGATTCCGCTGCTGTCTCAGCCCGTCCGCGTCGGCATGCCGGGTTTTACCTATGTTCGCGACAAGCGTGACAATCAACTGGAAACCACCAAGGGAAACTACACCACAGTCGACGGCGGCGTGGCCGCAAGCTATTTCGGGTCGGAGGCTGATTTTGGGCGTTTGCTGATCCAGAATTCCACCTACCAGCCATTTGGAAAAAACCGGCCAGTCGCGAGGAAATTTGTTTTCGCGCGCTCTACTCGCATCGGTATTGAAAACCCTTTCAGCAACACAGTTGTGGTCAACCCGGGAGTGACGCTTCCGCCGAACAGCGATCGAACCCTGATCCCCTTGCCGGAACGTTTCTTTTCCGGCGGCGGAAACTCGCATCGCGGCTTCGGATTGAATCAAGCTGGCCCGCGGGATCCAATTACTGGATTCCCGCTGGGAGGGAGCGCGTTGTTCTTGAATAATCTCGAGCTTCGTTTCCCACCAGTAACCTTGCCCTACCTGCAGGACAATGTCAGCTTTGTAATTTTTCATGATGCGGGGAACGTTTTTACCGCCGGCCACGATATGCTCCATAGCTTTGTGCACTGGAAACAACCCGATCAGAACTTCTGCCTCGACGAGAGCACCGCCAGCCAGTGCAATTACAACTACATCTCGCAGGCGGTCGGCATCGGGGTGCATTACAAGACTCCTATTGGCCCGGTTCGATTCGACTTCGGATACAATCTGAATCCACCCGCGTTCCCTAGTTTTGTGCTGGAATCACGAGGGAATCCGACCAGCGTGTTTAATCCGCAACACGCACGCCGCTTCAACGTGTTCTTTAGTATTGGACAGACATTCTGATGATCAAAAAGTACTTGCATCTCGTTACGGTTGTTTCCATGCTTACTCTTTTCCCGGCCATCTCAGGGCGGTGCGAGACACCGGGACCGGAAACGCCGGGTGGCCAACCAGGGCGTGGCGAAATAATTGATCGCATCGTTGCCACCGTAAACGGACACGCCATCTTGCAGAGCGACTGGGAAGACGCGATTCGCTATGAAGCTTTCATTGACGGTCGTCCGCCGGGCAAGGTCACTTCCGATGATCGGAAGGCGACTCTTGACCGCCTGATTGACCAGGAGTTGCTGCGCGAGCAAGTGCAGGCGTCGTACATCGAGCCCGTTAAAACTGCGACAGTAGATGAGCGCATCAGGGAAGTTCGTAAGTTGTATCCCGGTTCCGAAGCTGAACAGAGCTGGCAGATGACGCTTCAACGCTATGGGATACAAGAGAAGGAACTGGAGACTCGCATTGCCCAGCAGCTTGAACTGATGCAACTAGTGGAAGCACGGCTGCGTCCGGGCATTCTGATTGACTCGCACAGCATTGAGATTTATTACGCGGAAAAACTTGTTCCGCAGCTAAAGAAGTCTGGCGCCAAAGAGGTTCCGTTGGCCGCGGCCAGCACTCAAATCAAAGAACTGCTTACCCAGCAGAAGGTGAACGACCTGCTCGCATCATGGCTGCAGAATTTGCGGGCGGAGGGCCAAATCCGCACTGCTTCTACCTTCCCGGGACCTTCGGGAACGCAGGTAAAGTGATCGCGCCTTCAACCAAAGCGCCGCGCCGAAGATTCTGGAAATACCTGCTGCTCTTTACGACAGCTTTACTGCTTGTGCTCGCCGTCTTGGCCTGGTACGGAACCACCGCTTCATTCCAGGCGTTGGTTCGCCGTCGCCTGATCGCCGAACTAGAGCGAGTGACGGGCGGACAAGTCGAACTGGGTAGTTTCCACACCATTCCTCTGAACCTGCAGGTGGAGGTGCGAGACGTCACGGTTCATGGGCGCGAAGGTCCAGGCGAGGTGCCGTACGCGCATGTGGATCGCTTTGTGGCGCGAATAAAGATTATTTCGCTGCTCGGAACTGAATTCGGATTTCATTCAATTCTTCTGGATCATCCCGTCGTTCACTTCATCGTCTATAGTGACGGCACCACCAACCAACCCCAGCCCAAGATTCCGCGGGCCCAGAAGACTCCGGCGGAACAGCTTTTTTCGGTTTCGATTAATCGCCTCGATGTTCAGAAGGGCGAACTGCTATGGGATAACCAGCGCGTCCCCTTCGATTTCATCGCGAATGATTTTTTCGCCGGCATGTGGTATTCGACTTTTCGTCAGCGCTTCGAAAGCTATCTGATCCTCGGCAAAGTGGACACCCGGTTCAAAGATTTTCGTCCCTTTTCCTCGCGGGTGGAAGCGCAGTTCGGCCTGGCAAGGGATTACATTGAAATCAGTTCGCTGAAATGGTCTTCGGGTCGCTCGCATCTGGAAGCCAATGGGCGGGTCACAGATTTCCGTCAGCCGCGGGTTAACGGCAGATACACCGGCGCACTCGATCTAGTTGAGGTTGCGGCCATTGCGCGCCATCACGGAATGCGTCAAGGCATGGTGGAACTGCAAGGTAAGGGTTCATGGTCACTGGAGCAGTTCGCGTCCGATGGAAGCATTCAGACCCGCAATCTTGATTTTCATGACGAAAATATCTCGTTCCGCAACGCCAGCCTCAGCTCCCAGTTTTCCGTCAATGATAAAGAGCTCAAGCTGACAGGGCTTCAAGGACGTCTCTTGGGCGGAGCCGTGTCGGGCGATGTCGAACTCCTAAATTGGTTACATTCGCCACTTCCGCTTCATCCCAAGGCAAGGCCCGAACAAGCTGGTCAACAAACGGGAACTGTCCGACTAAGGATGAAAGATGTTTCAATTTCAGCGCTGGCTGAATCCGTCAGTACTGCGGCGCGTCTGTTGGACGGAATGAAGCTGGCGGGCATCGCGAATGGAACCTTGGAAGCGCGCTGGCACGGTTCGGCACGCGATGCTGACACTCAGATCTCATTCGATGTGGCTCCACCAAGCCATCCACGGCCAGGGGAATTGCCTGTCAGCGCACGAGCACGTGCAATTTATAGCGCCCGCATCCAGGAACTCGAGGTTTCCGAGTTTACCGCTGCTACTCCGGCTTCGAAGATCAGTGCCATCGGCCTGCTTTCCTCCACCTCAAGTTTAAGATTCACAGCGACTACATCCAATTTGAATGAATGGCAACCGGTGGTGCTCGCCTTGCGAGGACCAGCACAATTGCCCATCACCCTGCACGGCCACGCGACTTTCAACGGCGCAGCGACAGGCAAGGTTTCTAGCCTCAGTGTCGCCGGAAATCTCCAGCTCGACAACTTCGAGTCGGTCGTGCCCGCAACCTTGAGAAGTCCTCAAAAACAGGTTCACTGGGACTGCGCAGTGGCTTTTATGCAGTGGTCCGCGCATAACATTTCAGTAAGAAACGGCCTTCTGCGTCGTGGAGAGACTCAGATCCGTTTTGATGTCAGTGCCGCTCTGCAAAAGGGCCGCTTCACGGATGACAGTCCATTTACCGCGCATTTAGATTTGCGCAACGCTGATCTCGCGGAAGTTGAAAGCCTGGCTGGCTACAGCTATCCCGCCAGCGGGCGCATGAACTTGATCGTGCAAGCGTCCGGCACTAGATTAAATCCCCACGGTGATGGCCACGTACAGCTTACAAATGCCACGCTGTACGGCGAGCCGGTAGCAGTTTTAAGCAGTGACATCCGTTTTATAAATGGCGAAGCACAGTTCAACAACCTTGCGGCCACCCAGGACCACGCGCGGATAACTGGCGCTGCTGGTTACAACTTCTCGGCAAGCACGTTCCATTTCACCCTGGCCGGAGCTGATTTCGATCTCAGCCGTGTCTCCAAATTGCAGACCAGCCGTTTCAATGTCGCCGGGCGTATGGACTTCACGGCGCAAGGCTCCGGCACCTTTCAAGAGCCAGCAGTCAATGCCAAAATCCAGTTGCGGGATCTCACCTTCGACCAGGAACGCGCCGGAAATTTCACTATCGAGGCGGTCAGCAAAGGTCCCGACCTACACCTCACCGGCAGCTCCAATTTTCAAGAATCGGAACTGGCTCTGGATGGGAACATCCGCATGCGTCAGGACTGGCCTGCTGACCTAACCATGCACTTCAATCATCTCGATGTGGATTCGCTGATTCGGGTTTACTTTGGGGGACGGTTGACCGGCCACTCGGCGATGGCCGGCGATTTACGAGTTACGGGTCCCTTGCGCCGTCCGCGAGAGCTGAATCTCACTGCCAACTTCAGCGACTTCTTCGTTGATATTGAAAACATCAGGTTGCACAATGACGGCCCCATCCGGTTTGCAGTCGAAAATCAGATGCTGAAACTCGAGCAGTTGCATGTGCTCGGAGATCTCACTGACTTCACCGCGCACGGCACTGCACAACTGGCAGGCGAACGCCGGCTTGATTTTCACGCCGACGGACACGTGAACCTGAAGCTGATCGAGAGCTTCAATCCCGATTTCACTTCATCGGGTACGGTAACGGTGGGGTTAAATGCAACGGGAACCACTTCTGATCCATTGCTGCAAGGCCGGCTTCTGGTTTCCGACGGGACCATCACCTATAGCGGACTCCCCAGCGGCCTCAGCGCCTTGAATGGCTCGATCCTTTTCGATCAGGATCGTCTACAGATTGAAAAGTTAACCGCCCGCACCGGTGGTGGAATAGTCAACCTCGGCGGCACTGTAAGCTATTTTCATCGGCAAGCCACATTTGATTTGACCGCTCAGGGGCAGGATGTCCGATTGCGCTACCCCCCGGGTGTGAGCTCCACTGCCAATGCTGATCTGCATCTCACCGGCACCAGTACCGCAGCCACGCTCAGCGGCGACATCACGGTCACCAAGCTGGCGGTCACGCCGGGCTTCGATTTTGCCGCTTACCTCCAGGGCGCAAAGAATTCGGCTTCCGTTCCAAATCCCAACTCGCTGCTGAATCGCATCAAGCTCGACGTTCACGTCACTACCACGCCGGAGCTGCAGATGCAGACCGCGCTGGCCAAGCTCACCGGGGACGCCGATTTGCACATGCGTGGCAACGCCGCCCGTCCGGTGTTGCTCGGTCGAGTAGACATCATTGAAGGTGAGGTCAATTTCAATGGCGGCAAATACCGCCTGGAGCGCGGCGATGTGAGCTTCACCAACCCAGTGCGTATCGAGCCCGTGCTCGATCTCGAAGCCAGCACGCGCGTCAGCGAATACGACATCACCCTGGGACTAAACGGTCCACTCGACAAACTTAACGTGAATTATCGTTCCGAGCCTCCACTTCCCAGCGCGGACATCATCGCGTTGCTAGCCTTGGGACGCACTCGCGAGGAATCCGCCGCTCTGCAGAATTCTTCGCCATCCCCATTCAGCCAGGAAGCTTCAAACCTGATTCTTACCCAAGCCCTCAACGCCACCGTGAGCAACCGGGTGCAGCGCTTATTCGGTGTCAGCCGTATTAAGATTGATCCTCAGGGCCTAGGGAACGAAACCAGCATCAATCGCGGCCCGCAAGTCACCATCGAGCAGCAAGTTTCCAACAAACTAACGCTGACCTATAGCACTAACGTCTCTCAGGCCACGCAGCAGATCATTCAAGTCGTATACAACGTGACCCGCAACGTCTCGATTGTCGGGCTCCGCGACCAAAACGGTGTGGTTAGCTTTGATGTAAAGGTCCGTAAAAGACGAAAATAGTAAAGGCATCCTCAAAGCCGGTTTTCATGGTGATGTCGGCAGAATGCTCGATCATGATCAACCCAAGTCCTTCGCGCTTGACCGCCAGCACATGGTGGCGCTTCAGCTCCGCGCCCGCGGTATCCGCGATGAACGGGTGCTTGATGCGATGGCCCGAATTCCTCGAGAAGAATTTGTTCCGCAGCAATTTCGTCATCAGGCGTACGGAGACCATCCGATCCCGATCGGCCAGGGGCAGACCATATCACAACCCTACATAGTCGCCCTCATGCTCGAAGCGCTGGCCATTCAGCCTACTGACAAGGTTCTGGAAATCGGAACGGGCTCGGGATACCTGACGGCCGTTCTGGCGGAACTTTCCTCTCACGTCTACTCGATTGAACGCCACTCCTCGCTGGCGCAAACTGCGGAGCGCGTACTCGCCGCTCTCGGCTATCGAAATATCAACATAGTGGTCGGCGATGGCAGCAAAGGCTTACCTGCACACGCGCCCTATGATGCCATCATCGTTTCGGCTGCGGCACCCGAACTACCTCTCGCAATGGTTGAGCAATTGCGTGATGGTGGCCGCATGATCATCCCTGTCGGTTCAACACAGTCTCAAGAGCTGCTGCTAGTACGCAAGCAGCAAGACGAGACGGTACTTAAACACCTGGAGGGGTGCCGTTTCGTGCCCCTCATTGGCCGCGAGGACCCGGCGGGAGAATGAGCAGCACAAAGAAAAAAGTCATGTTCGTGTTCGCAACTCGTTTGCAAGCGTTGGCATCCTAAGTGTTCCCAGTGGGGTCCATTTCAATTGACACCAGAGGTCGCAACCAGAGGTTCAATTCTGCTCTCCGAAGATGAACCAGCTATTCGCTATACTTTCAAAACTATTTTGGAAGAGACGGGATATCGGGTTCGCGCCGTTCCAGATTTCGCAGCAGCCCATAAAGCTATGGGGCGAGATGACTATGACGCAGTTGTTACAGATGTAAGTCTGGAGAAAGAAGAACTTGGGCTGGAACTCGCCCGGGAGGCAAAGAAATTGAGGTCGGCACCGGCGGTGGTTGTTTACACGGATCAACCCACGGTCGACCGGCTCCGCACCGCACTGGCTTTGAAGGTTGACTACTTCGCGTTCAAGCCGGTCGATATCGAGGAAATAAAATCCGCTCTCTTCCGGCTGATTTCGCGGCGTACTCTATACCACTCATTTTCATCCACCTAGCCTCTCAATTTAGAACGTTGGACGGCTGCCAGAGCGGTCGTGGCTCGTACCCAGGAAGGCACCCTAATCGGACGTGCAAGGCACGGCATAAAAATCCAGAGCTCTCGTGAGAAGATGGTGCCATGTTCACGCCGCTTCCCCGCCCCGGCTATCAGCGGTCTCGCTCGTTGGCGGCATCGTTTGCGACCCATTTTCTAGTTTTGTTGCTGATGCTTCGAGGGCCGCGTGCGCCCTTTGTGACGCCGTCTGCAACGATTGCGGGAGCGAATGGAACCTCAATTCAGATTACCTATCTGGCAATGCAGAAACCCGGTGTTTCCGTGCCAGCCAGAGCCATAGCACGGCATCGGAAGTTGAGAGCGCCCGTTCCCAAGTCAACGCAACCGCGCGAGCCTGAGACTCCAGCCTTAATTGCAGCGAACGAGCATCCCGGTGAGGCAGCAAATGAGTCAGCTCATGCCGGTTCGCCATTTGGATCCTTGGAGATAGGCCCAGGCAATGGACACGAAGTCAGGCCAGCTTTGCCGATAGTTTTTCCGGAGCCAATGGTCTCGCGCGCGGATATACCTCCCGGTGTGCAGGGTGATGTGGTCGTGGAAGTCACGATCGATGCGCAGGGAAATGTGATTGGAACCAAAATTTTGGCATCGTTAGGCTATGGCATCGAAGAGAAGGTACTCGCCGCGTTGCAAAATTGGCGCTTCAGACCGGCGACCAGGGATAACGTTCCGATACCATCGCAGCACAATGTTTATTTCCATTATCCGAGATAGCCAATCGCTTGCGCGGCACTGGATTTCCGGTGCTGGCGGTCAAAAGCCGCCCCTGACAAGGGTTCTCAGGCGCGAAAAAGCATCCTCTGCTCGAAGCCGCGAATCCTACCCATCGTAGAAAAACCTTGGAGGTCCATATGCGCCGTTTACTTGTTGTCTACGCGGTGTTGGCCACGGCCGGAATGGCGGTTGGGCAGGTCACGGTGATCTCCGGCTATGCCGGAAATCAGGGCTGGGGTAGCTACTACCCACCTACGCCTTACGTTCCCCTGGTTACAACGCCAATCGTGTCTTTGGATAGTTCTTCGGGATTGACGGTTGGAGCGAGCAACGCGACGGCTGGCAACGTCGCAGGTGCGACCAATTCAACGGTATCGATCGTAAGCCGGCCGACTATGGTCCCCGCTTTGGCACCCGTCTTTTATGGGACAGTCCCGGTTCCTGGAGAGTCGCGGACTGCTGAAGCGCAAGAGCCGGCATCACCGTCACCCTATTTTGAGACTGGTGTTTCCGTGTCTGAAATGAGTATCGGCGCGGCGCGAGAAGCGCAACTGACTCACGCCAGCAAGAAGCAGGCCGGCCGCACCTATACGAATGCGGACATCGACCGCATTAACCAGCAGAATGGGATCGTAAAATACAAAGGCAAGACCGAACAGATTAGCTGAGAGCGCGCCGGGCGGAGATTCAGATCCCAGATGTGTAATTCGTAGGGAGCCTGAAGTGTGCCCCCTAGCTTTCCACATGCGATCTTGCCCAAAGTTCAAAGTGGTTAGGTTGCGTTATCTTTTCTAACCGGGCACTACGAAGGCCGCGCCTCCCCGTTTCACCGGTTTTTTCGGCATGGCGGTTCGTCTCCCAAAGCAAATGCGACGTGCTAACCGCCCTCTCATCTGCTATCTTCTTGCTTCGTAACTTTGCACGGTTCATAAAAGTTGCGCGCGCGCCGGATTTTCGCTTAATTCGCGGGGCGCCCTCTGAGGGAAATCTTTCCGCGGACAGATTCTTGATGCCTGACGCTACTCGACCTACTCCCTCCGCTCTGTATCGCTGGACAGTTCTCATCTTTATCAGCCTGACGATGTTTGGCAGCTACTACGCTTATGACGCGCTTAGTCCGCTGGCCGACGTATTGAAAGCGCAGCTTGGGTTTTCTGATAAGAACATTGGTTTGCTGCAGGCCATCTACAGTTTCCCAAACATTTTCACTGTGCTCATCGGCGGCTTCATTATTGACCGCCTCGGGTTGCGAAAATCTCTAATGATCTTTGGTGTGCTGTGCGTTATCGGACCGGCGATCACGGTGGCATCGTCACACCTATGGGTCATGTCTACGGGTCGCCTGATCTTTGGAATGGGGGCGGAATCGCTCAACGTTGCCGTGATCACGGCGTTGGCAAAGTGGTTCAAGGGGAAAGAGCTTAGCTTCGCGTTCGGAGTCAATCTGACTATTACGCGCCTGGGTTCATTCGCGGCGTTAAACTCCCCAACCTGGGCGGGGCGCGCCTACGCGAACTGGCGGGGACCTTTCCTGATTGCCCTGGGCTTCTCCAGCCTATGCCTCATCGGCGCCATCGTTTACTGGGTTATGGAGGCGTATGCGGAGAAAAAATATCATCTCGGCGAAGCCTCTACCGACAAGGTGGTTTTCGCTGATCTTTTCAAGCTAGGCGTCAACTACTGGCTCATCGTCGCGCTCTGTGTGGTCTTCTACTCGGCAATCTTTCCGTTTCAGACCTTCGCGGTTAAGTTCTTCATGGAAGCGCACGGCACCTCGCGCGAGTTCGGCGGCTTCCTCTCCAGTATGCTGACCCTGTTCGCCATGATTGCCACACCGCTATTTGGACTACTGGTGGACCGTGTGGGCAAACGTGCTCTGTTGATGATGCTCGGCTCGATGCTCCTCATTCCTGTATATCTGATGATGGCCTACACCCACGTGAACCTCTATATCCCCATGGCTATGATGGGAGTCGCCTTCTCCCTGATTCCGGCGGTAATGTGGCCATCGGTTGCGTACATTGTCGAACAGTCCAAACTGGGCACAGCCTACGGGTTGATGACTATGATCCAGAACATCGGCCTGTTCGGCTTTAACCTGCTCATTGGCTGGGCCAACGACTACAGCCATGCCAGCGCGGACAATCCTGCAGGATATCGCCTGGGTATGTGGATTTTCTCCATCCTGGGATTTCTGGGGGTACTGTTTGCCTTCCTGCTGCGGCAGAGGGAGCTTGGGCCACACGGCCACGGATTGGAGACCATTACGACGGCAAAGGCGGTTGCATAAGCCAGGGCATTTTACCTGACACCGCCGAGTCGTAAGACATCAATGCTCTGTTGTCTTGAGAAGGAAAACCTTCGCAACTTTGAGGGGATAAGCGAATCGCGTGGCGCCCGATCGTAGTAACCAAAGTCACTGCCTAAAAATGCTGGCATCGGCAAGTGCAAGGCAGGCAATGGGTTCTGGTATCCTGCACGGGGTATCATCTTGGGCTAGAAGGTAGGAATGGCTTGTAAGCGGTACAACGAACATAGACTTAAGCCGCATCTCATCAAGTGCGGCCGGAAAAAGGCGACTTGACGGACGCAAGACAACCACAAGATAGGCTGTCCGAAGCAGAAGCGATAGAGAAGGCAAAGCAAGGCGACGCGCAAGCCTTTGAGGTCTTATATAACCTGCATAAACGGCGCGTTTACTCGCTATGCCTGCGTATGACGGCCAACGCGGCGGAAGCCGAGGACCTGACGCAGGAAGCTTTCCTGCAACTTTACAGGAAAATAGCCACTTTTCGTGGCGAGTCGGCGTTCTCCACCTGGCTGCATCGGATGGCGGTCAACGTCGTTTTAATGCGCCTTCGGAAGAAGGGCTTGCCGGTGGTCCCTTTGGAAGAGACCATCGAAACCGAAGAAGAGGCGCCAAAGAAAGAGCTGGGCGGTGAGGACGCGAAGCTGGCCGGCTCGATCGAGAGGTTGCAGTTGGAGCGGGCAATCGAGCGCCTGCCACCGGGGTACCGAACAATTTTTGTATTGCATGACGTCGAGGGGTACGAACACAACGAGATTGCCGGAATCGTAGGTTGTTCGATCGGCAACAGCAAATCGCAATTGCATAAAGCACGCTTGAAATTGCGTGATTTCCTCAAAACGAGCAGAGCCGAAAAGGCCCGCAAGCCGTGAGGAAATAGAAAGCACAGTGACAGAGATGATCGGGGAGAGAGGCAGTATGACCTGTGCTGAGTTTCAGCAAGAATTACCGGACGTTCTAGAGGGAGCCAGCCGCGCCGAACTGGAAGCGCACCTGCGCTCCTGTCCCAACTGCTCGGAATTGGTTTCGGACTTGAAAGCTATTTCGGAGCAGGCCCACCAGCTTCGCGAGTCGGAAGAACCATCCCCACGAGTCTGGAAGTCGATTGAGGCGGCTCTTCGGCAAGAAGGACTGATTCGCGACGTCAGCACGGAGCCGCGTTTTTTAGCCCCGGCGTCGAGGAGGCGTTGGGGACCAGCCGCCTGGTTGGTGCCGATAGCAGCGGTTCTGATGGTAGGCATGGTGTTGTTCATAAATCGTCCACTTTCTGGCCCCATAGCGCAGCGTTCGAGGCAGCCGGAGCTGGGGGGCATTTCTACTCCCGCATCCATGTCCGCGAGGGCCAGCAACGACGACGACCGCCAAGTGCTCTCCGAGGTGGAGAGGCACGCACCTTTGATGAAGTCTGCTTACGAAGATAATCTCAAGAACGTGAATGCATACATCCGTGACGCCCAGAGTTCGGTGGATCAGAATCCGGACGATGGCGACGCGCGGCAGTATCTAATGCAGGCTTACGAGCAGAAGGCAATGCTTTACGAGATGGCCCTGGACCGTTCCCTGCCATAATGGTGCAGGGCGCAGAAGGCTGCGGCGCTCATCAACCGCAGACGGTCGGAAGAGGACTTATGGAGAGCATGCAGCGCGTCACCAAGGCAGCAGTAGTCTTCCTGGTTTGCGTTGGGATTCTGACGTTCGCCGAGACCAGGAAAGAATACCGTTTCACCGTCGGACCCAAGGCTAGTATTTCGATAGTGAACCAGTATGGCCCGATTAGCGTGAAGCCCTCTCCGGGAAACCAGGTGGTAATAACAGCGATTCTCCGCTCGGACAAGGTGGAGATTGACAACGACCAGAGTGGCAGCCGGATTGACATAAAATCCCATTTGCTGACGGGTGCGACTGCCGACAATGGGCGCGTGGACTATCAAGTGTTGATCCCGGCGGATGCAAGCATCAGCATGCAATCGGCGACTGGACCTCTGCGGGCTGAAAAACTCGGCGGCGATCTAACTCTGGAGGGTGCAGGCGCCCTCGTGGATGTTCGGGATGTATCGAATGTACACGTTCATGTGAAAACCATGAACGGCCCGGTAACCTTGACTAATATCCAGGAAGGGCATGTCGAAATAAGTTCCGTAAGTGGCGACGTCACCCTCAGTTCAGTTAGCGGACGGCTGGTGCAAGTCAGTTCTACCAGCGGCAAGATTCATTACGACGGCGACTTTGGCTCCGGCGGCGAGTATTCGCTGACCAGCCATTCCGGCGATATCGACGCGACCATCCCACCCGATGCCTCAGTTGATGTAACTGCGCGTTCCATACGGGGTCTGGTGGAGAATGATTTTCCCTTCACCCCCAAGACCCATACGACGTTTCCGCTCGTTGCAGGAAGTTCCTTTGCTGGCACTATCGGTAAGGCAGCTTCTTCCGTGGTTCTGCGTACCTTCAGTGGTAAAATTCGCCTTAAGAAACGCTAAAAAAAACTGGCGGGTGAATCCGCTATGGCAGGTAGGCAAGATTCGTGGCACCAGCCCGAACCGCCTGCGGAGCGGTCGCATATTCTGACGCGTGCCGTGTTCCTGGTGGGTTTTATGGGATCAGGCAAGAGTAGCGTTGGACGCGCCCTTAGCCGGCGATTGAACTGGCGCTTTGAGGACCTCGATGAACGCGTTCAAGCCCGGGAAAACCGCGCCATTGCTGACATTTTCCGCGATTCCGGCGAACTTGTTTTTCGTCAGGCGGAACATGCGGCCTTACTCGAGTTGTTGGCGGAGGTGAAGGCAAGTACCCCTGTGGTTGCTGCCCTTGGGGGCGGGGCTTTTATACAACCGGAGAACGCCGAACTGCTGAAAGGATCCGAAGCAGTTCGGAGATTTATATGAGACGCGGCGACCCCACTACCTGCGTGCCAGATCACGGGTGGATACTTCGGGTAAGACCATTGAATCCATCGTGACAGAGATCATTTCGTTATTAGAAATTGACAAAATTCAAAGTGGACCAGACGCGTTCCAGCAAGGAGAGTAGCGTGGCCCTAATAAGACGGCTGGTTGGTTTCGTGGCTTGCTTGGGGATACTCGGCGTGGGGTTTTCCGTCAACGCCAAGGACAAAGAAAAGGAGGCTGCGGACAAGACCGTCGACTCTGGTACCTTTAGCGTGCTAAAGAATGGACGACACGTAGCGACCGAAACGTTCTCCGTGCATGAAGGTTCCGGCGGCAGCACGGTTGCAGCCCAACTCAAATCAGACGGTGGTGCAGATAGCGCAGCTCAGGCTTCCGAACTGAAACTTTCAAAGACAGGTGACCTGATTCGTTATGCATGGCACGAGGTAAGTCCAGGCAAGGCTGAATTAGAGGTCACGCCCAACGACCAGTTTCTAATTGAACGAATAACGCCTGTGCCCGGAGATAAGGCGACGGAACAACCCTTCCTGATGCCCACCTCCAGCATGGTGCTTGATAATAATTCTTTCGTGCACCGCGAAGTGCTGGCATGGCGCTACCTGGCGACCAGTTGCAAGCAGGAAGACGGGAATTTTCTGTGTACGCCCGCCCAATTCGGCGTGATCGTACCTCAGGACAGACTGTCTATGAAGGTGAGCCTGACACCGGTCGGCAAGGAGAAATTGAAAATTAAGGGTGCCGAGCGCGAATTACTCCGCTTGAATCTGAAAGACGACAGCGGAGAATGGGCATTATGGCTCGACGATCAGTACAAACTAATGCGCATTCTGGTCGCTGCCGATAATACGGAGGTTGTACGGGACTAAATCTCTAGAAGGCTCCCTATTGCGGCCCAGCGGAGTCAAACCGAGTTGGGACGCGACGTCCACAACAGCCGGCGCGATACCGGCGCGACGAGAAACTTATCTTTGGCTCTTATTGACACTCGCGCGGCGCGAATCCTGATCACGGTGCTGTTGTTCGCGCTGGCCTTGGCTTTTCTTTACGCTGCGCGCCATACGTTCATCGCATTTCTCTTCGCTATTTTTTTTGCATATCTGGTTGATCCCGCGGTTTCACGAATCGAGCGATGGGTACACGGACGAGGACGTGCAATTGCCATCATTTACCTTCTCCTGGTTGGGGTGCTGATCACATTTTTCGTCTTTGTGGGACCGCGGTTGGGGCATCAGGCTGCAAGACTTGGGGAAACTCTGCCCGGTCTGTCGCCAAATACCAGCTTGAGTCAAATTGCGGATAAGATTGGGATGGAACACGGCTGGAGTCCCAGAACCCGGGAGCAGCTTAAGGCTTTTCTCGCGCGCTACGGTAATGATGTGACTCGCATCGCGCAACGAGCAGTTGTACGCGTCGCTGAGGCCGCCCAGAATATCTGGCTACTTTTCCTGATACCTATCCTGGCGGTGTTCTTCTTGCAGGATGGACGTAGTTTCAGCGAGACCGCTCTTTCCATGGTGCAGACGCGGCCGCAACGCGAGTTCCTCCAGGGCGTATTGAATGATTTGAACCAGATGCTCGCACATTTCATCCGCGCCCAACTCACTCTTGCCTTGTTGTCACTGGTTGCATACATATCGTTTCTCAGTGCTTTGCGGGTACCGTACGCCCTCATTCTGGGAACGGCCGGCGGAGCCATGGAATTCATTCCCGTCGTGGGCCCTCTGGTCGCCGCCCTGCTGATCATAGTCGTGGCGTTGCTGAGCAGTTATTCCCATTGGCTGGTGTTACTGTTATTTCTGGCTGGCTGGCGCTTGCTACAGGATTATGTAGTTGCTCCCCGCATCATGGGGGAAAAGATGGAATTACACCCGTTGGCGGCGATTTTTGGTGTGCTGGCGGGTGGTGAAATTGCCGGCGTGCTTGGCGTCTATTTATCAATTCCCGCAATGGCAAGCTTGCGGATTCTGTTCCGCCGGTGGCGGATTTATGTAGAGAAACGCCGTTTCGGACCGCTGAACGACTATGCTTTCGGAACTGAGATTACTCCGCGGAAGTAAGAACGGTTCTCGTTTTCTGGTCCCCACTTTCCAACCGCCAACTTGTCCTGCCGCGCGCTTCACTTCCTATTACTGGCAATGAGATTCATGTTCAGGGAGCCGACCCTGAGCAGAATTCCTCATCCGCCAAACGACGACTGAGCCAGTGTTAAAATTCAACATCATCCCATGCACACGAAACTTCCCGTAGGAATTCTGGGTGCTACCGGCATTGTGGGACAACGCTTTGTGCAGATGCTGGAGCGCCATCCGTGGTTCGAAATCACCTGGCTGGCAGCATCGGACCGGTCTGAAGGCCGTCCCTATGCGGAAGCTGCGCGATGGCGACTGAAAACTGTGATCCCCGCACGGGTCGCCGAAATGCGTGTTTCATCGGCCCAGCCCGATGGCGCGCCGAAGATTATTTTCGCGGCGCTCGATTCAGCAATTGCTGCCGAACTCGAGCCCCGCTTCGCGGAAGCCGGTTGTGCGGTCATAACCAACTCGAGCGCACTACGCATGCAAGCCGATGTGCCACTGGTCATCCCAGAGGTTAATCGCGGGCACATCAAGCTACTGGAATGTCAGACGTGGCGGCGCAAATCCGGCGGCTTTGTCGTCACCAACCCGAACTGCTCAGCAATTGGACTAGTGCTGGCTTTGGCGCCACTACAGCAGCGATTTGGCTTGAAGGCCGTGATGGCAGTGACCATGCAAGCGGTTAGTGGGGCGGGATATCCCGGAGTTGCCTCGCTCGATATTCTCGGCAATGTCATCCCCTACATCGCTAAAGAAGAAGAGAAGATGGAGGAAGAGACGCTTAAACTCCTGGGGCGTCTCAATGGCTCGAAAGTGGAGCCGGCCGCATTTTCGATGAGCGCGCAATGCAACCGGGTGGCAGTCGAGGATGGACACACAGAATCGGTATCGGTGCAGCTAAAAGAGAAGGCCGCGGCCGAGGAAATCATTTCCGCATGGAATGACTTCCGCAGCGAGCCGCAGCAGCTTCGCTTGCCTAGTGCGCCGGAGCAACCGGTCGTCTATCTAGGCGCCCCCGACCGTCCGCAGCCGCGTTTTGACGTCGATTGTGGTGCAGGCATGACAACCAGCGTGGGCCGACTGCGTCCTTGCCGGGTGTTGGATTGGAAGTTCACGGTCCTTTCGCACAACACGATTCGTGGCGCCGCGGGCGCCGCCCTGCTCAACGCGGAACTACTTAAGGCACAGGGATACCTCGATTGAGACAACCCGCGCCAACCCTCAGAAATATTCAGGTGCTCGCTGCTGCCTTGCCGAGGAATGTTTCCCGATGATCGTGATGAAGTTCGGCGGGACCTCGGTGGAGGATGGCAATGCAATCGATCGCGCGGCGAAAATCGTCCACGGACGATTGGCACAGCGACCCGTGGTTGTGGTCAGCGCGATGTCCAAGGTCACCGACCAATTGCTCGCCATGGGACGCGCTGCCGGGGCGGGAGATCGCAAAACCGCGCTCAAACTTTCCCGTGCGCTCCGCGAACGCCACTACAATACGGCGGGCGAACTCCTGGGTACCGCGCTGTTCACCCAGTTTCACGGCGATCTGGGAGTCGACTTTGACGCGCTCGACGAACTGCTCCGTGGCATTGCCGCCGTCGGCGAATTGACGCCTCGTACTACTGATCACGTGGCTGCCTACGGCGAACTGCTCTCCAGCAAGATTATTACAGCGGCATTTTCCGCGCGCGGCATTGATTCGAAGCTGGTAGATTCGCGCGAATGCATCCTCACCGATGGCAATCATACGAGGGCAGTTCCTTTATTTGAGGAAACCAACGAGCGCGTGCGTCTCAAACTGAAGCCTCTTTTGGAGGCCGCACGCGTGCCGGTGATGGGGGGATTCATTGCGGCCACACGCGCTGGAATTACGACCACCATCGGGCGTGGCGGCTCGGATTTCTCCGCGGCAATTGTCGGAGCCGGTCTAGGAGCGGAGCGTATCGAAATCTGGACTGACGTGGATGGAATGATGACGACCGACCCGAATGCTTGTCCCGACGCCCGCCGGATTAAGGTCGTCAGCTTTGATGAGGCGGCGGAGTTGGCCTACTTCGGCGCCAAGGTCTTACATCCGGCGACGGTGTTGCCTGCGGTGCAGCAAAATATCCCGGTATATATTCTGAATTCGCGGAACCCGTCATGCGATGGCACCAAGATTACGGCGCGCGCACCCCGTTGTCGAAACACGTTTAAGGCAATTGCGGCCAAAAAGCGCATCACCATCGTGGACGTAGCCGCTACGCGTATGCTGATGGCGCATGGATTTTTAAAATCAATCTTTGATGCCTTCGACCGGCACAGAGTCTCGGTAGATGTGGTTTCAACTTCGGAGGTAAGCGTCTCGCTGACGGTGGATTCTAATGAGGCGATTCCGGCGCTTGCCGCCGATCTGGCCAAACTGGCGGATGTCAAGTATGAAGGTCGCAAGGCGATTGTTTGCCTAGTGGGGGAAAATCTGCGGGAGACGCCGGGGATTGCGGCACGGGTCTTTAACGAATTGTCCGACGTGAATATCCGCATGATCTCCCAGGGGGCGTCGGAAATAAATCTTACCTTCGTGATTGAAGAGGATGAAGTGCCTAAGGTCGTGCGAAAGCTGCATGCGGCGTTTTTCTCCGATCTTGATCCCGAGGTGTTCGCGTGAGCGCCCCTTGGGAAGCGTTATCCGAAATCTTTTAATCGTAAGGGACCCTAAAATCATCCATAAAACGCAGTAAAGATCTGCTCTTTCCCTAACTGCTCGCGTTCTTAGCGACGCGATTGCTGAAGCAGTGTTTGACTTATGAAGATATTGATCCTGGGCCGCGGAAAAACTGGAAACTTGGTGGCGGAAGTAGCGCGCCAGCGTGGCCACCGGGTGCAGGTGGCTGGCAGCAGCGATAATCTCAACGGCTCGGCGCTGACCCCGTCCAACCTCCGCGACGTCGAGGTGGTGCTTGATTTCACGACGCCGGCGGCCGTCATCGAAAATATTAAAGCCTCCGTTCGCGCTGGGAAGAATATGGGAATCTGTTTTTCGAAATCACCCGGACTGCAGCGACGGCTACAACTTACGGCTATCACGGACAGATTTTCGAGCGCCATCACAAGGATAAGAAGGATGCTCCCTCCGGCACGGCGCTGGCGATCCAGAAGCTCTTGCGTGACATCGGCGGCCAAGAGCTGGAGATTATCTCGTTTCGCGAAGGAGACGTTGTCGGGATGCACGAAGTTGTGCTCGAATCACCTCATGACACGATCTATGTTTGCCACGACGCGGTGTCGAGACGCGGCTTTGCCGAAGGGGCGGTGAAGGCAGCGGAGTGGCTGCAGGGGAAAACCGGCTTTTTCGATTTCAAGGATATTTGGCGGGATCTGTAGTCGAGATCCTATCGCTGCCCACTTCACGGTGCGACAAACACGTATTTCCTACCAGTACTAATAAGCGTTATCTTAATGTCATGCAACTTCGGGGATGCGGAACAGCTCTAGTCACACCGTTTAAACAGGACGGCTCGATAGACGAAGCCGCTTTGCGCAATCTGGTCGCCTGGCAAGTCGAGTCCGGCATAGATTTTCTCGTTCCGTGTGGCACCACCGGCGAAACTCCGACGCTTTCCCATGACGAGTGGTTGACGGTGATTGATATCACTATTGAAGTGTCCGCAGGTCGCGTACCGATCGTCGCGGGAGCAACCTCGAATTCCACGCAGGATGCAGTAGAGAAGGCTAGAGAAGTTGCCGCCCGACCAGGGGTAAGTGCCGTTCTGACCGCCTCGCCGTACTACAACAAACCCACCCAGGAAGGTCAGTACCGTCATTTCAAAACCATCGCCGAAGCCGTGGACAAGGCCCTGATCCTCTACAACGTACCGGGACGAACCGGCGCCAATATTGAACCGAGTACTCTCGCCCGCCTGGCCCAAGTGCCAAACATTGCAGGAGTGAAAGAAGCCAGCGGCAACATGACCCAGATCGCGGAGGTCTGCAACGCGGTGCCGGAACACTTTCTGGTGTTTTCCGGTGACGATGCCATTACCCTGCCGGTGATTGCGCTCGGTGGCCTGGGAATTATTTCAGTGGCGTCGAACGAGATTCCGCGTGAGATGGCGGAGATGACGCGCGCGGCGATGAATAATGACTGGGACACGGCACGGCGCATCCATCGCAAATTTCTGGCACTCATGCAAGCCAACTTCATCGAATCGAACCCGCTGCCGGTAAAGGCTGTTCTCGCGATGATGGGTAAGATTGAAGAGGTTTATCGTTTGCCGCTCTTGCCGATGCGTCGTGATACCAGGTCACGATTGCACAAGATCGCGGTTGATGCAGGTGTGATCACTAAGGCAGCGGCGCCCACTCCGGAGAGCGCCGCGTTCTACATTTATGAGAACTGGCTTGCCGGGCCCCACAAGATCGTGTTGCACCGTTCCACCTGTGGGCAGTGCAATTACGGAAAGGGACGACCCGCAGGACACGACGCCAACCACGCCCGCTGGCACGGACCGTACGCTACATTGGTCGAAGCGCGTGAGATCTCGCAGCACATGCCTGGTGTGCTCATCCGCAGCGAGTGCAAGTGCATTTAGAAGTGCCACCACTATGAATCAATATTACTTTCGTTATCTAGGGAGGGATTACCCGCAAGGCTAGAGTGCAAGCATGACACTCTCGTCCATGGTAGTTTCTCGCGACTGGCAGGAAATCAGTGTTTTGGAATGCATTCTGGGAGGCCTCCACATCGACGTTGAGGTGGAATCGGAACCGGCGCGGGCCTTAACCAAACTCACTAAATCAAAAGTTGATGCATTGATTGTGGACTGCGATCTGAAAGGGTCGCAGAACTTCCTGCGTCATCTTCAGGAAAACGGGCGGCATTCAAACCCGATTCCTCTGGTGATTTTGGGCGGTTCGCACGGCCAAAACGAATTCGGGGAAAAGGATGCGATCTTCAGCTTCGAAAAGCCGATTTCTGTGGAACAAGCGGTGCGCACCCTTTCCGCGGCTCGAAACCTTATATTGGACGGACGCCTTCGTTATCAGCGCCAGGCGCTGGAAGTACCTATCTCCGTAACATACGGAGTCAAAAAACGGGTTCAAGCTCAACTCACAAACCTTAGCCAGGGTGGGATGGGAATCCGGTTTAAGCGTGGACTGGAGATGCGTGGACCGGTTCGAGTCTGCTTTGAACTGCCGAAAACCAAGCTGGCTGTAAAAGCAGCGGGCGAGATCGCGTGGACTGATCAACTCGGCAACACCGGAGTTCGTTTCGTCCAGATGAACAAACGCACGGCGCAGGACCTACAACTCTGGCTGGCGCAGCAGTACTTCAGAGAGTAAATCGATCTTTGTGCGCATGGCTACCGCGGGCTCAGCACGTCACCTGAAACGCTGCTCTTCATCTTTCCGCAAATCATTTCTTGATTCGAGGGCTACGATACCCGCAAGATGCGCCCCTAAAGTGCCTTCGCAATAACAAGCAAATAGAACCTTGTAAACGAAGAAGAAGGTACAGGTGACGAAAACTGCTATACCCGTAATCACTGGCCAAGCTGGAAGCGCTTGCGAGACTGACAAAAACACAACTAAGAATACCAAGACCGCGACCCCGACGATGAGACCATCCACTACTCTAGACAGGGCAGGTGGAGAAATCGGAACTGGCCACCAGGCAAACTTGAAAACTTCGCTGCCTGCCAATTTATCGGTCCGTGGCGAGTCCTGCGTTGGGGGAGTGGCAGACCGAGCAGTCTCGGCCGAAACAATCAACTCGCTGCTGCGCTTTGCATCGTTGAAGATCGACGATGCCGAAGAAATCTGATCAGCCGTAGCCAACAAGTTGAACAACAGCCACTCTTTGAGCAGACGCCTGGTCCGCTGGCTTATTTGCGTGAACTGCACTCCGGCCTGTCCCGAGGCGTTAGCCCAGATCACCTGACCCATGGCCTCCACTCGGGTCCGGGGTTGGAATAACTCAAATCGCAAATAAACCTGCTGCTGCACTCGAAGACGAGCAACGGCCTGCAATGCCACGCCGCGCTCGCTGAGATCACGGACAATACCTCCATTACCTTGATCGAGATTTACATAAACCAGCGGGTGTATCTTTTGCCGGGGATAACTACGCTGCGCACTATTGGCAACAATAGAGGCAAAGCTGTCCCTCGGGCTGGACTGGGCATCCATACTCAAATCTTAGTATTGCAGGGCCGCAAGCCTGAATAACCTTGTTGGTTCGTGGGTATCCTAAGCTGCGATGCTAAGAGGCGGATCGTTGCTGGGAAACAGCTTCGTGGCCAATAGCCTTCACGCGATGCGCTCGCTCCCAAGCCATCAGACGTTGCAGGTCATAACTGTAGGGACCATAGCTGCGGAACGCTTTCTCATCGAAAAGGCGTTTGATGCCACAACCCATGCAGACCTGGTAGGAGTAATCTTCCGACCGGACAGGCCAGCTCATCTTGCTATGCCAGCAGCCCCGAAAGACGAATACCGCAGCGCCCGTCAAGCTGGTAGCTATAAGGCCAAGTGGCCACACCCAACGAGATTTTTTAGAGGTCTCAATCACCGCTTATAACCTGGAAGAACTGGAATAATTCCAGCATATGCTGAAACCTGAGTGACGGCAAATGTCCTTTTGGAACCAGAGGGAGCGTCTTTAAATCCAATGCCTTACGAAAGAGCATGTCCAATCGAGAGGCCTTGCTGTACCTCGGAACATTGCTACAGTTCCGAAAGACCAGTACCTTACAAGTGACGGTCCAGTGAAAAACTTGTCGCTGTTCGATTGATCAGGGGGTAAACGGACTGGCTAATTGACAGGTGGATTGCACTGGACAAAACTTGAGGTCACGAGGCACAATCCGCTGTAAATAGCGGCCACTTCTATGGACGCGAGTCCTCCGAAGATAGAGCTCGGGTTGGACGACGGAGCGAGGCACACGGCTGCGTCGCGTGCGGTGCCGTTGGCGGAGTCAGCAGTACCTTCCCTGTTATGTTCTTCGCGACCTGATGCCTTACAAGCTCTCCTTGCCTTCTCCTTCTTCCATGAGCAAGTACGTCGAAGTCGATTACAAAAGCAAATCTGGAGCGGAGCGGCAGGGAGCGTGGCTTCAGATCCATTCTCAGAAGACCTCACCGAGGAAGAGAAATTTTTGTTCGATGACGTGCTCCAACTCGTAGCGGAGCGGGCGCGGGCAATTACCGGCGCCGATGGGGTGGCCATCGCGCTTGCTGAACGTGACGGGATTATCTGCCGCGCATCTTCCGGCGTCATTGCGCCTGACCCTGGCGTTCGGCTTGATCCCAAGTCGGCATTTTCGGGAGCTTGCCTGCGTACCGGCAAGATCGTCCGCTGCGACGATGTAGAGAATGATTCGCGGGTCAACCTTCAAGCTTGCCAACGGTTGGGAACGCGCGCCGTAGTGGCTGTACCTTTATTTGGCCAACACAACGTCGTGGGATTGTTAGAGGCATTTTCTCGTGATGCTTATGCGTTTAATGAGAGCGACGTCCGCAGCTTGAGTCTTCTCGGAGAGCTCATCCTAGCCGCTTTACGACCTGAGCAGGAAGAGCGGTTATCTGAAGTCGCCAGTGCTGCAATTTTTGATACGACCGAATCTAGTGCATTAGTTGATGCAACCGAATCTTTCATGTCAGCCGGCTCTAGGCCGGCACCCGATCCGCTTGCGAGAGAGATTCCCGAACGGCATGTACAAGAAATTGAAGCGAAATTATTCCGGCACTCACCTGACCTTCTGAATTTTGGCGAGTACGAGAAAGTGGTACCCGCACGGCCGGGCATGCTGGTTGTAACGGCTGCGGTCATCGTTGCGGCGCTGTTTGCTGGCGGGCTGGGGTGGAAGATGTGGAACCAGGGGGGGCACGCGTTTAATATAGCGGCCCCTGAACCCGCGAAGGGTTCCGTGGCAGCCGCTGCTGCCCTCGTCAGTTCAGACGCGAAAGCAGAAACCCAATCGACTGAAGAAACATTGGACGCAACCGCAACTGCACCGTCAACAACGATGGCGGACGATACAGTTCCAGAAGCACAAACAGGAGATGCCCACCCGGCAGTGCTTCCGATCGTAACGGATGTCCGGCACTGGTCGTCTTCTGATGCGAGCACAGTAGCGATCGAC